>DASSDE010000527.1:0-2256 GCA_035697365.1 Kribbella sp.
CAGCTCTCGCCGTCGACCGTGCTGACCAAGTTCCAGGGGATCGCCTCGGCCAGTAAAGAGGTGGTCAAGACGAGCATCCCGGCCGGTGAACTCGGGACCTTCACGGACCTCGCGCTGGACGCGAAGAAGCTGCCGGTGTCAAGCTTCTCCGCGGTCCCGCCGTTGATCCACACCGGCGACCCGGACTTCGCGCTGATCAAGACCAAGGTCGCGGAGGCGATCGCGAAGTCCGAATCGCTGGACAAGGACGGCTCGGGAGGAGACGGTAAGACCTCGAACACTCCGCGTAGCACGAGCAAACCGAGCAGCAGCAGTACCAAGAGCAGTAGCAGCAGTAGCAGTACCAAGAAGCCGAGCAAGAAGCCGACCAGCTCCCCGACCACACCCGCCACCGGCGTCGACGACGTCGCATCGATCTGTAAGGCCTGACCTGATATGCCGCTGTCCCACTGGCCACCCGTGTCCGTCGTGATGCCCGTGCTGAACGAGGAACGCCACCTCGAGGAGGCGGTCGGCCGCGTCCTCGACCAGGACTATCCGGGCGTACTGGAGGTCGTGCTGGCGATCGGTCCGAGCAAGGACCGGACCGAGGAGATCGCGGACAAGCTGGCCGAGTCCGACCACCGGATCACCATCGTCCCGAACCCGACCGGCAAGACCCCGGCCGCGCTGAACGTCGGGATCGCGCACGCCAAGCACGACATCCTGGTCCGGGTGGACGGCCACGGCGCGCTCACCGACGGGTACATCACCCGCGCGGTCGAGGTGCTGGACGAGAGCGGTGCGGACAACGTCGGCGGCGTGATGGCGGCCGAGGGCCGGACCCCGACGGAGATGGCGGTCGCCTGCGCGTACCGCTCCCGGCTGGGTCTGGGTGCCTCCACGTTCCACCAGGGCGGCAAGGCCGGTCCGGCCGACACCGTGTACCTCGGCGTGTTCCGGCGGGCCGCGCTGGAGCGGGTCGGCGGGTTCGACGAGACCATGCACCGCGCCCAGGACTGGGAGCTGAACTACCGGATCCGCAAGACCGGCGGGCTGATCTGGTTCACCCCGGACCTCTCCGTCACGTACCGGCCCCGCTCGTCGCTGTCCGCGGTGGCCAAGCAGTTCTTCCACACCGGCCAGTGGCGCCGCGAGGTGATCCGCCGGCACCCCGAGACCGCCAGCAAGCGGTACCTGGCGCCCCCGGTCGCCGTGATCGGCCTGGTCGTCGGCACCATCCTCGGCATCATCGGCCTCGCCACCGGCGTCAGCTGGCTCGACCTGGGCTTCATCGCCCCCCTCGGCTACGCCCTGCTCCTGATCTTCGGCTCCGCAATGGAAGGCCGCTACCTCCCCTGGAAAGCCCTGGCCTGGATGCCCCTCGTCTGCGCCACCATGCACATCTCCTGGGGCCTAGGCTTCCTCATAGGCCTCCGAGAACACCCAAAGGCCGTCTAACCCGCCCTGGTGGACTTCAGGTACGCCGCAACGACCTCCTCGACCGGGCCGTCGAGTTTCAGTTCGCCGGCGTCCAGCCAGAGGGCTCGGTTGCAGGTTTCTTGGACGACGTCGAGGCTGTGGCTGACCAGGAAGACGGTGCCGGCCTGGTCGCGGAGGTCTTTGATCTTGCGTTCCGAGCGGACCCGGAACTCTGCGTCGCCGGTTGCCAGGGCCTCGTCGACGAGCAGGATGTCGTGCGTCTTGGCCGAGGCGATCGCGAACTTCAGGCGGGCCGCCATCCCGGAGGAGTACGTCGACATCGGCAGGTCGATGAAGTCGCCGATCCCGGAGAACTCCACGATCTCGTCGTACCGGTGCTGGATCTCGGCCGGCGACATGCCCATCGCGAGGCAGCCGAGGACCACGTTCCGGTCGCCGGTGAGGTCGTTCATCATCGCGGCGTTGACGCCGAGCAGCGACGGGCGGCCGCCGGTGTAGACCGCTCCGGCCGCGGGCGGGAGCAGGCCGGCGATCGCGCGCAGCATCGTCGACTTGCCGGAGCCGTTGCGGCCGATGACGCCGATCGCGTCGCCCTTGTACGCCGTGAAGCTGACGCTCTTGACCGCGTGCACCTCGCGGATCGTCGGCCGGTCCTGGCGGTTCAGGATCCGCCGGAACGCGGTCGCCGCCGTCCCCTTCCCGCCCTGGCCCGCGATCACCTTGTAGATGATGTCCAACCGGTCGGCGATGACCGTCGGTTCGGCTCCAGAGTCGGACCTGATGTCAGCCCCGGCCATATCGGTCCTCCGCCCGCCAGAAGTACCAGAACCCGGC
>DASSDE010000528.1:0-2223 GCA_035697365.1 Kribbella sp.
CGTGGTCGATCACCCGGACGGCTCGCGCACCGTGGTCGCGACCGACGAGCGGTGGGTCGAGCACGTGGGGCCGATCCGGTTCGCGGACCTGTTGATGGGCGAGTCGTACGACGCCCGCAACGAGTTGGGCGACTGGTCGAGCCCTGGGTACGACGCGAGCGGGTGGGCGGCCGCGGGCGATCTCGGCGGTGACGTGTCGACGGTGATCGCCGCGACGACCGAGCCGGTACGGGTGACGTCCGAACTGCCGGCAGTCGCGGTGACCGCGCTCGAACCGGGACGCTTCATCGCCGATCTCGGGCAGAACTTTGCCGGCCGGGTGCGCCTGCGGGTCCGTGGTGCGGAGGCCGGTGACCGGATCCGGCTGCGGCACGGCGAGATGTTGGAGGCGGACGGCTCGCTGTACACCGCGAACCTGCGGACCGCCGATGCGACCGACTACTTCGTCAGCGCCGGTGCGGGGGAGGAGTTCTTCGAGCCGATCTTCACCGTGCACGGCTTCCGGTACGTCGAGATCGACGGGTATCCGGGTGAGCTGACGCCTGCCGATGTCGTCGGGCGGGCCCTGCACTCGGACACCCCGGTCGCGGGCCGGTTCGAGTGCTCGGATGCGGGCGTGAACCAGCTGCTCAGCAACATCCGCTGGGGTCAGCGTGGCAACTTCGTGAGCGTCCCGACGGACTGCCCGCAGCGCGACGAGCGGCTCGGATGGACGGCGGACGCGCAGATCTTCCTGCCGACCGCGGCGTACCAGGCCGACGTACTGACGTTCTTCGAGAACTGGTTCGCCGATCTCGCGGTCGCGCAGACCGCCGAGGGCGCGATCCCGGACGTCATCCCGCACGTGATCACCGGCCGGCACGGCACGCCGGCGTGGGCGGACGCGGCGACGATCGTGCCGTGGACGCTGTACCGGATCTACGGCGACGAGCGGGTGCTGCGGACCGCGTGGCCCGTGATGCAGCGCTGGGTCGAGTACGTGCATCGCGCGAACCCGGATCTGATCTGGCGGAAGCGGACGAGCGGGCACTACGGCGACTGGCTGCAGGTCGGGGTCGTGACGGACCGGGACGTGCTCGCGACGGCGTACTTCGCGCGGAGCGTGGAGTTCACGGCTGCAGCGGCCCGGGTACTGGGCCTCGCCGACGAGGCTGCGGCGTACGGAGAGTTGTGGGATCGGATCCGGGACGCGTTCGTGGCGGAGTTCGTCGATGCCGAGGGCAAGGTGCGCGGCGACACCCAGACCGGGTACCTCCTGCCGCTGGCGTTCGGTCTGTTGCCGTCGTCGGCCGAACAGGTGGCGGTGAAGCATCTCGTTGCGGATCTCGAGCGCCGCGACCGGTCGCTGACGACCGGGTTCGCGGGGGTCGCGTTGTTGTGCCCGATCCTGACGAAGTACGGGTACGCCGAGCTCGCGTACGAGCTGTTGCACGACGACCGGTACCCGTCCTGGGGCTACTCGATCAAGCACGGCGCCACGACGATCTGGGAGCGCTGGGACGGCTGGACCGAGGAGAACGGGTTCGGTCCGGTGGCGATGAACTCGTTCAACCACTACTCGCTCGGCTCGGTCGGCGAGTGGCTGTACGCCGATGTCGCCGGCATCAGCCAGTCGGCCGACTCGATCGGGTTCCGTGACCTGGTGATCAAACCTCAGCCCGGCGGCCGCCTGACCTGGGCCAAGGCCTCGTACGACACTCCCACCGGCCGGGTGTCGACGTCCTGGACCCTTGCCGATGGCAACTTCACCCTCGACGTCACGATCCCGCCCGGCAGCACCGCTGCCATCCACCTCCCCACCGCCGACCCCACTTCGGTCCAGGAATCCGGCCACCCCCTGACCGAAGCAGCCGGCCTGACCCCGCTGACGCCCACCCCAACGACCGCAGTCTGCCGAGCCCTCCCCGGCACCTACCACTTCACCGCCCGGTCAGCGGGTGCGGTGGGGGCGGCCGGTGGAGGCGCGGAGGGTTAGGGTGCCTTGGACGTGGGTGGTGGGCTGTTTGGCGCCCGGGGTGAAGCGGGCCCAGGCTTGGCGGCCGAGCTCGACCGTGGAGACTGCGTACGTCGTGAGCCCCGGATCGGTGTGCGCGCTCATCGGCGCGTCGTCGATCCCGGCCACCGACAGATCGCCTGGCACCGAGAGGCCGAGCTCGCGCAGGCGACTGAGGACCCCGACCGCGACGTGGTCGTTGAAGCAGATCATCGCGGTCGGGCGGTAGC
>DASSDE010000529.1:0-6584 GCA_035697365.1 Kribbella sp.
CGCTGCTCCAACTCGTCCTGCCCCATCGCGAATGCGACGTTCTCATCGGTCATCACGTGACTGCCGGGCCAGCGCCGCCACCCGCGGCCGATCACGTCGCTGACCGCGAGGCCGAACGCGACGTGCCGGCTGTTCACCAGCAGGCCGGCGATCATCGCCGCGATCGGGCTGCCGCCGGCCGCGACGATCCCGACGAACAGGAACTGCGACGCCCCGGCGAACACCACGATCGACAGCAGCACCGGCACCCACAGCGGCAGCCCGCCGCCGACACTGATCGCGCCGTACGACAACCCCACGACGCCGTCGGCCAGGCACACGAGCGCGATGTCGCGGGCCAGGCCCCGGTCGAGTGTTCGCCAGATCGAACGCATGGGCACTATAGTGAACAACGCACAGCCTGTTCGTCAAGCCGAACAATAAGACCGATGGAGCGAACGACTCATGGACAACGGGGCCCCACTCGACGTGATCGCAGCCTCGCTGCGCCGACACCGCGCCCGGGCGGGCCTGTCACTGACCGAGGCGGCCAAACGCGCCGGCGTGGCCAAGTCGACGCTCTCGCAACTGGAGTCCGGCACCGGCAACCCGAGCGTGGAGACCCTCTGGGCGCTCGCGGTGGCGCTCGACACCCCGTTCTCGGCGCTGGTGGACCCGCCACGCCCGAAGGTCCAGATCATCCGCGCCGGGGAGGGCCCGGCGATCTACTCCGACCGGGCCGACTACAGTGCCACGCTGGTCGCCTCCAGCCCGCCGAACGCCCGCCGCGACCTCTACCGGATCGTCGCCTCCCCCGGCCCCGCCCGGAAGTCCGACCCGCACATGCCCGGCGTCGTCGAGCACGTCATCCTCAGTACGGGCCGCGCGCTCGTCGGCCCTACGGACGACCCCGTCGAGCTGCTGCCCGGCGACTACGTCGCCTATCCCGGCGACCTGCCGCACCTCTTCCAGGCCCTCGAGGAGAACACCGCCGCAACGCTGGTCTCCGAGCACGTCTGACATAAAAGTGGCCCGGAGCAACCAACGCTCCGGGCAACCGGCGGGACTCAGACCTTGCGGCCGACCGCTCCGACGATGCACTCCTCGACCTGGTTCAACGGCTTGATCCGCGGGCCGTCCGGCCACCAGTCGTCGCAGAGCACCAGGCCCGGCTCAACCAGCTCCTGGTCGGGGAGGAACTCCATCAGCTCCGCGCGAGTGCGGAACCTGCCGCTGCCCATCGGGCTGTGGATGAACTTGTTCTCCATCCTCCGGGCGACCTCAGAATGCTCCGGCGTCTCCGGGTTGAAGAAGTGCGAGACGACTGTGTACGACCCGGGCACCACCGCGTCGACGTACTTCTGCATGATCTGCGCGCCCTCAGTACCGATGTAGTGGTGCAGCGTGCCGTTCTGGATCACGGCGATCGGCTCGCTGAAGTCGAGGAAAGTGCGCACCTCCTCCATGGCCAGCACCGCGTCCGGGTCGAAGATGTCGGCGCTGACGAACCGGGTGTTCTCGTTCTCCTCCAGCAGCGCGCGGCCGTGCGCGAGCACCACCGGGTCGTTGTCGATGTAGAGCACCTTGGCCTCGGGCTGGATGCGCTGCACGACCTGGTGGGTGTTCTCGGCGGTCGGCAGGCCCGACCCGCAGTCGAGGTACTGCGTGATGCCCGCCTGGCCGGCCAGGAACCGGCAGGCGCGAATCAGGAAGTTCCGGTTCGACCGGGCCAGGTCCTGGGCCTGCGGCGCCGCGGCCTGGACCCCGCGCAGTACCTCGCGGTCGACCTCGAAGTTGTCCTTGCCGCCCAGGAACGCGTCGTACACCCGGGCGATACTGGCCCGGGAGGTGTCGACGCCGACCGGGTTCGAGCTTGGTGCCTTGGCCGCATCGACCATCAGTGAACCTCGCAGAGAGCAATCGGGAAGTCTGGTCCGGCCGACTCTACCGAGAGTACGGCGTACTGAACACACCGTATCGGCGGCGTGGGTGGACATACTCACGATCCGTTATGAAAAGATCTACTGTTGTACATCGCAACACCGCTGCTGGGAGGTCAGAGGTGACAGAGCCGGGGGCGTCCAGCGGCCCGACCGCTCAGCGCATCATCCTCGGCACACACCTGCGCCGGCTGCGTGAGGCGGCCGGTATCAGCCGGACCCAGGCCGCGTGGGAGATCCGCGGTTCGGAGTCCAAGATCAGTCGGCTCGAGCTCGGCCGGGTCAGCTTCAAGGTCCGCGACGTCGACGACCTGCTGACGTTCTACAAGCTCGACGACGAGTCTGAACGCGAACGCTTGCTCACCATGGCGCGGCAGGCGAACGACCCCGGCTGGTGGCAGCGGTACGACGACGTGACGCCGGACTGGTTCCACGACTATCTGGGTCTGGAGATGGCGGCCGACCTGATCCGCACCTTCGAGTTGCAGTTCGTCCCGGGGCTGCTGCAGACACCGGAGTACGCACGGGCCAGCATCCAGCTCGGCCGGCAGGACATGCCGTTGCCGGCCGACGAGGTGGATCGTCTGGTGGCACTCAGGATGAGCCGCCAGGACGTGTTGACGCGGCAACGACCGGCACGGCTGTGGGCGGTCCTGGACGAGGCGGTCCTGAGGCGCCCGATCGGCAGCCCGGCGATCCTGCGAGCGCAGCTGGAGTTCCTGATCGAGGCGTCCCGCCGGCACAACGTGACACTGCAGATCATCCCGTTCAAGAACGGCGGGTACACCGCGACCGGCGGCGCGTTCACGCTGCTCCGGTTCAACGACGCCGACCTGCCCGACATCGTCTACGTCGAGCACCTGACCAGCGCCGTCTATCTCGACAAGCGCGACGAGCTCGACACGTACGTCGTCACGATGGACGCGGTCTCGATCACCGCCGCCCAGCCGCGCGAGACCGAAACCCTGCTCCGCCGGGCGATCGAGCGCCTCGACGAGCTGGACGACCTGCCGCTCTAGCGCCGCCGGGCGCCCGGGCCAGGGCGGAAGGCAACCTCTCGCGGGGTGGGTTCGTGGCCGCACTCGCACTGCAGGACCACCGAAACCCGCTCGCCGCAGTCGCCGCGATGCTGTGGCACGAGCGGCGGACCGTCATCGAGGGGCAGGTACTGATCGGCCCACTGGAGCATCGCGACCAGCACCGGGTACAGGTCGAGACCGGCCTGCGTCAGCCGGTACTCCGAGCGCTCGCGCTGGCCGGGCAGCCGGTACGGATGCCGGCGGATCAGGCCGCGCTCGATCAGCGCCGCGAGCCGCTCGGTCAGCACCTGCCGCGGGATCCCGGCCCGGGACCGGATGTCCTCGAACCGGCGGACACCGACGAAGAGCTCGCGCAGCACGTGAAAAGTCCACTTGTCGCCGAGGATGTCCATCGTCCGGGAGATCGTGCAGTTCTCCGTGGACCAGTTCATCGCTTCCGGGACCTGTTCCTGCACCGCCGCATCCATGCCGTTCATGATAAGTCCGCTTGACAGACTCAGCCAAGCCAGGAAGGCTGAATCCGTGAACCAGACTCAGATGGGACCGGCACTCGTCCGCCGTGCCGGCGAACCCGACGCGGACGAGCTGGCCAGGATGCTCACCGGGCTGACCGACCTCAGCCGCTACTTCCGGTTCCAGACCGCGATCGGGACGCCGCCGCGCGCCGCACTGCTGCTGCGGTTGCTGTGCCCGGCCGGCGCCGCCTTCGTCGCCACCCGCGGCGCCGCGATCGTCGGGCACGCGATGTGGGCCTGGGCGCCCGGCGAAACCACCGCGGAGCTCGCGGCCGTGATCGCCGAGGACGACCAGCGCCGCGGCCTCGGCGTCCGGATGCTCTCCGTCGCCGCCGCGGACGCGATCGCCGCCGGCGCCACGCACTTCCTCTTCGTCGTCAGCGCCGCCAACGACCGCTCGCTCCGGATGGTCCGGCGCCGCTGGCCCAACGCAACCCCCGAACGCGACGGCGCCCTCCTGACCTTCAGAACCCCGGCGCACCTGCCCGATCGGCCGGGCAGCGCCCTCGGGTCAGTCCTCGACGAGGATCGCCAGGGCCGGGCAGACGGCGGCTGCCTGGTGGATGTCGGCGGCGAGTTCGGCGGGCGGGTTGTCGGTAAGGAGGACGACGACGCCGTCCTCGTCGCGCTGGTCGAAGACGTCGGCGGCGGCGGTCACGCACTGGCCGGAGGCGACGCACTTGTCCTGGTCGACAGTGATCTTCACAAGGGGTCCTTTCACCAGGTCACGGGAAGCGAGTAGACGCCGTACACGGCGCCGTCGTGCTTGAACGGGATCTCCTCCAGCGGGACGGCCCGGCGCAACGACGGGATCCGCCGGTACAGCGTGCTGTACACGACCTGCAGCTCGAGCCGCGCCAACGGTTGCCCCAGGCACTGATGCACCCCGAACCCGAACGCCACATGCCGCCGCGCATCACGGCCCAGGTCGAGCGCGTCCGGATCGGTGAACACCGAGGGGTCCCGGTTGCCGATGTCGTTCGGGAAGATGATGCCCTCACCGGCCTTGATCACCTGGCCGTGCAGCTCCAGGTCCTCGAGCACCGCGCGCCGCCGCCCGTTGTGCGTGATGTTCAGGTACCGCAGGAGCTCCTCGACCGCGCTCGCCACCACCTTGGGGTCGTCGGTCTCGCGCAGTACGGCGAGTTGCTCCGGGTGCTCGAGGAGCGCAAGGGTGCCGAGGGCAATCATGTTCGCGGTCGTCTCGTGGCCGGCGATCAGCAGCAGTACGCCCATCCCGGCCGCGTCCTGCCGGGTCAGCTCACCCGCCTTGACCCGCTCGGTCAGCCCGGAGAGCAGGTCGTCCCCGGGGTTCTCCAGCTTCTCGCCGACCAGGTTGTCCAAGTACGTCGCGAGGTTCCCGTGCGCTTCAGCCCGTTCCTCGGGCGTCGCCGACATCCGGATCAGCGTCTTGCTGTTGTGCTGGAAGAGGCCGTGATCCGCGTACGGGACGCCGAGCAGCTGGCAGATCACCAGCGACGGCACCGGCAACGCGAACGCCTCGACGAGGTCGACCGGCTTCGGCCCGGCCAGCAGGTCGTCGATCAGTCCGTCGACGATCTTCTGGATGCCCGGGCGCATCGCCTCGATGCGCTTGATCATGAACGGTGCGGTCACCATCCGCCGCAGCCGCGCATGTTCGGGGTCGTCCATCAGGATGAACCCGATCCCGACGCCGTCCTTGCGCGGCGGTTCGCCGGTCGGGCTCGGGTAGCCAGGGGTACGTACGTCAGAACTCAGCCGCGGATCGGCGAGCAGCTTGCGCTGATCGTCGTAGCGCGTCACCAGCCACGCGTCCTTGCCGAAGATGTTCACCTTCACCAACGGCGACTCCTCCTGCAGATCGCGCAGTTGCGGCGGCGGATCGAACGGACAACCTGTTGCCCGGGTCATCGGGTAGGCAGGAGTGCTCATATGCGTCCTTCCCCAGAGAGGTGTGTTACGTGTGCAACAGGTGCTGCCGATGCACACGGGTCTGTTTCGGTGCGTTCCAGCCGAGGACGCCGACGATCCGGCCGTGCTCGCGGTAGTGCGCCACGAACCGGTCGTCGAGGTTGCCCTCGGCAACCGTCAGGTCGCCGGACGGCGTTCCGTGGACCTGGATCTTGGTGCGGAACTGGTCTGTCCAGAAGTACGGGACCGGCCGGTACGGCTGTTGTTCACCGAGGATGTTCGCGGCGACGCAGAGCGCCTGCTCGGTCGCGTTGGTCCGATTCTCCAACCGGACAAGCGATTCCCCGTACTGCCAGCGCGCGACATCGCCCGCGGCATAGATCCCGTCCGCCGCCCGGCAGTACTCGTCGCAGACGACACCGTTGTCGATGGTCAGCCCACTGCCTTCCAGCCAATCGGTCGCCGGTACAGCGCCGAGAGCGACGACGACCACGTCCGCCGACAGCACTTCACCGTCCGCCAGCAGTACGCCGTTCACGCGACCGTCGGCGTCCGTGAGCCCGGCAACTGCCGTACCCAAACGAAGGTCTACACCTTCAGCTGTGTGCAATTCCCCGAGCAATGCTCCGACGGCAGGACCGAGCTGCGCCTCGAGCAGCGAGGCCTGGGGACCGGCGAGCGTGACGGCGAGGCCGAGCTTGCGCGCAGTCGCAGCAACCTCAGCGCCAAGCACCCCATCCCCCACGACCACGACCTGACAGTGGGCAGTCAGTGACTTGCGGAGGGCGGCTGCGTCGTCGAGGGTTCGGAGGACGTGTACGCCCTCGAGGTCCGGGCCGGGCAGACGGCGCGGCGTGAGGCCGGTGGCGATCACCAGTGTGTCGGCCGTCAAGCGCCGCCCGGAAGCGGTCTCGACCGTGCGGCCGTCCAGGGCGACCGCAGGATCGCCGAGCACGAACTCCGCCTCCAGTGCCGACAGCATCGCCTCCGGTCGCAGATGCGTACGGTCCTGGTCCCAATCGCCGTACAGGAACTGCTTCGACAACGGGGGCCGGTCATACGGCGGATGCCATTCGGCGCCGAGCACCGTGATCGGATCCCGGAAACCCTGACGCCGCAGGGCTTCCACCGTCGTCAGCCCGGCCGCCGATGCACCCACCACCAACACACTCACGAAGTCACCGGTGCGGTCAGCAGTCCGACGATGCCGTCGATCA
>DASSDE010000530.1:0-3926 GCA_035697365.1 Kribbella sp.
CGTGCCCGCCACGGTCGTTCACGACCGTCCGTGGTCTCGTCGGCGCGCTCGATGATGCCCCACTTCTCCAATGCGCGCAGGTGATAGCTCATCGCCGACGGGGTCAGTCCGGCCAGCTCCGCGCACTCGGTCGCGGTCAGCACCCGGCCGTTGTAGAGCTCGTCGATCACCCGTTGCCGTGCCGGGTGGGCGAGCGCACGGATCGCCTGCGGATCGGTGATCACCACCACGGGCTTCTGCTTCGCCACGAGGTCAGCGTAGCGAACCCCTTGACGAATCGAAATATGAAGCATTAACTTCACATCTATGAAGCAAACCCTTCAGACTTCGATCTGGGCGCACCGCGACATCCGACTGGTGCTGCCGGCCCGTGCGCTGTCGTACGCAGGCGACTCGATCGCGCTCATCGCTTTGATGCTGCGCGTCTCCGACGGCCACGGTCCGGCCGCCGTCACCGCCTTGCTGCTCGCGTTCGCCGTACCGACGGTCGCGATGATCCCGTTCGCCGGACGCATCGTGGACGGGTACGACTCCCGGACCGTCCTGGTCTGGTCGGGCCTGTTGCAGGTCGCGGCGGGTGTCGGGCTGGCGTTCGTGCACGACCTGGTCGGCACCTTGGTGCTGGTCTGCGTCCTTCAGGTCGGCCAGGCGGTCGCGGGGCCGGCGTGGGGTGCGCTGATCCCGCGGATCGTCGGTGAGGAGTTGGTCGGCCGGACGACCGGGACCAGTCAGGCACTGATCGGCGTCGCGACGCTGGCCGGTTCCGCGGCGGGCGGCGTCCTGGTCGGCTGGGCCGGGACCCGTGGTGCGCTGCTCGTCGATGCGTCCACCTTCCTGGTGCTGGTGGTGGTCGCCCGGCTGGTCAGGACCCGTCGCTGTCCCGAGCCGGGCAGCGAGGTCGAGAAGGGCAGTGTCGCGGCCGGGCTGCACGCGATCTTCGACGACGGCATCCTGCGGATCCTGGTCCCGGCACTGTGGTTGTTCGTCGTGGTCGGCGAGGCCGTCAACGTGGTCGAGGTGTTCCTGATCACCGGCGAGCTCGGCCTCGGCCCCGGGCTGTACGGCGCTGCGGGCGCGGCGACCGGCGCGGGCGCGATTGCCGGCGCCTGGTACACGGGCCGGTTACGGAGCGACCGGGCGCGATCTGCCGCGGTCGTCGCCGGGATGGCGGGGATCGGCGGCTCGTGCGTCCTGATCGGACTGGCCGCGAACCTGGCGACCCTGATGATCGGCGCCACCGCGATCGGCATCGCCAGCGGGATGCTCAACGCGTCCGCCAACGCCCTCGTGGTGACCAGGTCGGCCGAGGCGCTGCGTGGCCGGGTGATCGCCGCCCTGAACGGGACCGTGCGCTCGTTCAGCATCCTGGCGATGCTTCTCGGAGGGCTGGCGGGCGCGCTGCTCGGCCCGCGCGGCACCTTCGTGACCTGCGGAGTGGCGTGCGCGGCGGCGGCCTTCGGGGCCGGAGTCCTGGTCCTGCGGAGCAAGGAGCCGGTCGCCGGACAGACAAAGGATTCGGAACTCGAGGCACTCAGTCACTAGCCTTTGGGCATGACTGACGCACACGTGAACCCGGTGAACCCCGACAGCGGGCAGGACGACCTGCCCGAGCAGATGCGGGTTCGCCGGGAGAAGCGTGACCGCCTGGTGGCGGAGGGAGTGCAGCCGTACCCGATCTCGGTGCCGCGGACGCACCTGCTGAAGGACCTCCGGGCGAAGTACGACCCGCAGGAGCTGGCCGCCGACACCCGGACCGGCGAGCAGGTCGCGGTGACCGGCCGGGTGATCTTCCTGCGCAACACCGGCAAGCTCTGCTTCGTACGGCTCCGCGAGGGCGACGGGACCGAGCTTCAGGTGATGTTTTCGCTGGCGGACCTCGGCGACGAAGGGCTCGCCCGGTTCAAGCACCTCGTCGACATCGGCGACCTGCTGTCCGTGCAGGGCGAGGTCATCACCAGCCGGCGCGGCGAGCTCTCCGTACAGGCGACCGCGTGGCAGATGGCCGCGAAGACGCTCCGCCCGCTGCCGAACGAGCACAAGCCGCTGAGTGAAGAGGCCCGGGTCCGGATGCGGTACGTCGACCTGATCGTGCGTCCTGAGGCGCGCGAGATGGTCCGCGCGAAGGCAGCCGTCCTGAAGGCGCTGCGCGCGACGTACGACGACCACGGCTTCGTCGAGGTCGAGACGCCGGTGCTGCAGCTGACCAACGGCGGCGCCGCGGCCCGGCCGTTCTCGACGCATCTGAACGCGTTCGACCAGGAGATGAAGCTCCGGATCGCGCTCGAGCTCGACCTCAAGCGGGCGATGATCGGCGGCGTCGACCGGGTCTACGAGATCGGCCGGACGTTCCGTAACGAGGGCCTGGACTCCACGCACTCGGCGGAATTCTCGATGATCGAGGCGTACCAGGCGTACGGCGATTACGACACGATGGCCGAACTGATCCAGGAGCTGATCCGGAACGCGGGCCGGGCGATCGGCCGCACGACGGTCACCGGGCGCGACGGTTCGACCATCGACGTCGAGCAGCCGTTCCAGCACGCGACGCTTTTCGGGCTGCTCTCGGAAGCGGTCGGGGAGAGCGTCGACGTGACCACCGACCTGGCCACGCTGCTGAAGTTGGCCGAGCAGCACGGGGTCGAGCTGCAGCCCGGCCGGAATGCCGGCGAGATCGCTGTCGACTTGTTCGAGAAGCTCTGCGAGCACACGCTGATCCAGCCCACCTTTGTTCGCGACTATCCGGAGTCGGCGCGGCCGCTGGCGAAGCCGCACCGGGAAATTCCGGGGCTGGTCGAGGCCTGGGACCTGTTCTTCAACGGGGTCGAACTCGGGGTCGCGTACTCGGAGCTGAACGACCCGGTGATCCAGCGCGATCGCCTGGAGGAGCAGTCGTTGCTGGCCGCGGCCGGCGATCCGGAGGCGATGGATCTCGACGAGGACTTCCTGCGCGCGATGGAATTCGGGATGCCGCCGGCCGGTGGCATGGGGATGGGCCTGGACCGGTTGGTGATGTTGCTCACCGGAACCGGTATCCGGGAGACGATTCTGTTCCCGTTGCTGCGGCCGGAGTGATTTCTCAGGTAGTTGCATAGCACAACGGACGGCCTTCGCAAATCCCGGGTCCCCGGTTTTGTTTTCGGAGCCGGTACGGTGATTCCGGACCGGCCGGTTCGAACCGGATGAATACGCAAGGTCACCACGACTCCGCTGCGTCGATGAATGACAAGAACCGGGTTTGTGCGGTACAAATCAGGTGCTAACAATTCAGCAGGGGGAAAGTGCGCCGATGACGGCGCGGAAAGGTTGTCATCGATGGCACAAAGGGTGCAGGTGGTTCTCGAGGACGATCTCGACGGCGGTAAGGCCGACGAGACCGTCACATTCGGGCTGGACGGAACGACCTACGAGATCGACCTGTCCAAGAAGAACGCCGCCAAACTGCGCGACGCCCTGGCTGCGTACGTCGGTTCCGGCCGCCGCGTGGCCGGCCGCCGGGGTGCGGCGGGCCGCTCCCGGGGCCGTGGTGGCCGCTCGGCGTCGGACTCTGCGGACATCCGGGCCTGGGCCAAGGAGAACGGGTACGACGTCAGCGAGCGCGGCCGGATCTCCGCCGAGGTGCGCGCGGCGTACAACGAAGCCAAGTAACTTCCTGCCGCGCTCCGCTCGGCGGGGTGGTGCGGGTTTTCGGTCGTTGCCGGTCCCGGCACCTATTGGGTGCCGGGGCCGTCCGCATTCCGGTTGTTTCACAGAGTGGGACCCGGGCGTGTCGGCGCCGGTGACTGAGTCCGCAGGTAGTTCGGGGAATTCGCTGGTGGCGAACATGGTGTCGCATCCGGCTCCCGCGGGAACACGCTGGAGATCCGGTCGGTTGTTCCCTTGTGATGCCGCCCGGGCGGCCGGTGGAAGCGTGATCGGGTGTTCGCCGA
>DASSDE010000531.1:0-7142 GCA_035697365.1 Kribbella sp.
CTCGTCGAGCGGTTCGCCGAGGACGCCGACCTGATCGGTGAGCTTCGCGAGCGGCTCTGGGAGCAGGGCCGGCTGGCGTCCACGGTCCGCGAGGGCAAGGAGACCGACGGCGCGAAGTTCTCGGACTACTTCGACTTCGACGAGCCGTTCACGAAGATGCCGTCGCACCGGATCCTCGCGCTGTTCCGCGGCGAGAAGGAGGACGTGCTGACGGTCTCGATCGAGCCGCTGCCCGCGGGCGTCGAGGTCGACGGCCCGACCGAGTACGAGACGACCATCGCCCGCAAGGTCGGCGTGGACAACCAGGGCCGGCCGGCCGACAAGTGGCTGGTGGAGACGGTCCGCTGGGCGTGGCGGACGAAGATTCTCGTACACCTCGGCATCGACCTGCGGATGCGGCTGCGGCAGGTCGCCGAGGACGAGGCGATCCGGGTGTTCGCGTCAAACCTGCGCGACCTGTTGCTGGCCGCCCCGGCCGGCACCCGCGCCACCATGGGCCTCGACCCGGGCTTCCGCACCGGCGTGAAGGTCGCCGTCGTGGACGCTACCGGCAAGGTCGTCAACACCGGCGTGATCTACCCGCACGTCCCGCAGAACCAGTGGGACAAGTCGATCGCCACCCTGGCCCAGCTGGCCGCCGCGCACAACGTCGAGCTGATTGCCATCGGCAACGGTACGGCGTCGCGCGAGACCGACAAGCTGGCCGCGGAGCTGATCGCCAAGCACCCGGAACTCAAGCTCACCAAGGCCGTGGTCAGCGAGGCCGGCGCTTCGGTGTACTCCGCGTCGGCGTTCGCGTCCCAGGAACTGCCCGGCATGGACGTCTCGCTGCGCGGCGCGGTCTCGATCGCACGCCGCCTGCAGGACCCGCTCGCCGAGCTGGTGAAGATCGACCCGAAGTCGATCGGCGTCGGGCAGTACCAGCACGACCTCCCGGAGAACTCGCTGTCCCGCTCGCTCGACGCGGTCGTCGAGGACTGTGTGAACGCGGTCGGCGTCGACCTGAACACCGCGTCCGCGCCGCTGCTCACCCGGGTCTCCGGCATCACCCCCGGCCTGGCCGACAACATCGTCCAGCACCGCGACGTCAACGGCCCGTTCACGTCGCGTACGGCGTTGCGCGAGGTGGCACGACTCGGGCCGAAGGCGTTCGAGCAGGCGGCCGGGTTCCTTCGGATTCCCGACGGTGACGACCCGCTGGACGCGTCGAGCGTGCACCCGGAGTCCTATCCCGTCGTACGGCGGATCCTGGACGCGACCGGGTCCGACGTGAAGGCGCTGATCGGATCCGCGGAACTGAAGCGGCTGCAGGCGGCGGACTTCGTCGACGACATGTTCGGGCTGCCGACCGTGACCGACATCCTGGCCGAGCTGGAGAAGCCGGGCCGCGACCCGCGACCGGCGTTCAAGACCGCGGTGTTCGCCGAGGGTGTGGACAAGATCGCCGACCTGAAGCCGGGGATGCGGCTCGAGGGTCAGGTCACGAACGTGGCCGCGTTCGGTGCGTTCATCGACGTCGGTGTGCACCAGGACGGGCTCGCACACGTGTCGGCGCTGTCGAAGAACTTCGTGAAAGACCCGAGCGAGGTCGTCAAGGTCGGGGACATCGTCACGGTCAAGGTCCTGGAGGTCGACATCCCGCGGCAGCGGATCTCGCTGACGTTGCGCCTCGACGACGAGGTCGGCTCCGGCGGCGGCAACGGCGGACGCGGCGGCCAGAACCGCAACCAGGAAGCCGGTCAAGGCGGACGCGGCGCCCGCGGCCAAGGTGGACGCGGTCCCGGCGGTCAGGGCGGCGGCCAAGGTGGCCGTGGACCCGGCGGCCAGGGCCGTGGTCCCGGCGGCTCTGGTGGTCAAGGTCGCGGACAGGCCGGCTCCGGCGGCCAGGGCCGCGGCAACCGCGGCCCCGGCAACCGCGGCACCCAACCCGAGACTCCCATGGACGAGACCTCCCTCGCCGACGCCTTCCGCAAAGCCGGCTTCACCGTCCGCTGAGATCGTCGACCTCGTACCCGGCGGCCTCGACTGCGGTGCGGAGCTCCGACGAGGGGATCTGGCGGGTTGTGGTCAGGGTGACGGTGCCGGTGGGGAGATCGACAACGACAGCCTCGACGCCGGGGACGGACTCGAGCTCCTCGGTGACGAATCCGACGCAGTGCGAACAGGTCATGCCGAGCACGTGGAGCTTCGTCATCGGGTGCTCACGTCCCGCGTGGCCTGCGTCGTACGGCGCATCCGGCCGTCCGGAGCCAGCTCGCCGAACAGGTACACCTCGGTCGCGATCGACCGCCCGCGCCGCAATTCCGCGTGGATCGTGAACCGCGCCGCCACCCGGTCCGCGGTACGGATCGCCTCGTGGACGTCGTACGAGCAGGAGACGACGTTCTTCCGGACCGGCCGCAGGTGATCGATCAGCCGCTGCCGGTCGAGCCTGATGCCGTCGGCGATCTGCTCGATGTCGGCTGTGTAGTACCGGTCCACGACCGCTCCGGCGTCATCGCCCGCGACGACCTCCCGCGTGAACGACTCGAAGAAGTTCGCGACGAACTCTTGTGCGCTTAAGTCTGACATGCTGTCAAAGATAAACGGGACTGCTAAACTTGACAAGGTGTCAGAGAACAAGCCGGTACGACGTCGGCGCCGATCGGACGCGGATCGCAGTCGGACGTCGATCCTGGCCGCGGCGGTCGCGCTGCTCGACGTCCAGCCCGATGCGGGGGTCGAGCGCATCGCCGAGGCGGCCCAGGTCACCAGGCAGACCGTGTACGCGCACTTCCCGTCCCGGGATGCGCTGCTCAACGCCGTACTCGACGAGCTCACCGCCGAGACACTGACTGCGATCGACGCCCTCGCCCTCGACCAAGGGCCTGCGCTCGACCAGGTGCTCCGCGTCGTCGACCTTGCCTGGCGGGCGTTCGAACGACACCCGCTCCTGCTGCACCTACCGCAGACAGCCGGCCAGGACGAGCGGCATGATCCGGTGACGGAACGGCTGGAGCGGCTGATCCGCCGCGGTCAACGCGCAGGCGACATCACCCGCGAGCTTCCCGCGCACTGGCTTGTCACGACCCTGGTCGCGCTTGGTCACGCAGCCGGAGAGTCCGTGGGCGCCGGCCGGCTCAGCGCCAGGACCGCCAACAAGACGCTGCACACGACTCTCACGCGCCTGCTGCAACCGACCTGACGCTCCGCGGCTCAGCGGAGGTCGGGTGGGTGACCGCCGGCAGGTCAACGGAGGTCGGTGAGGTGGGCGCCGGGGTCGCCAAGGTGGATGGCTGTGGCCTTGGGTTGGTAGGCGAGGCGCCGGTAGACGCGGTCGGCGCCGTCGTCGCCAGGGGTCAGCCAGGCGAGAGTTGCGCCGGCCAGTTCGAAGGCCTTTTGTGTTGCGTAGGCGGTGGCGATACCGCCGAATCCGCGGCGGCGGTGGCTGTGGATCGTGCCGACGCCGGCGATCTCGGTCACCTCGTCGGCTACCGCGGTCCAGGCTGCGGTCGCGACCGGTACGTCGTCTGCGAACACCAGTACGGCGCCGCCGTCCGCCGGGTCCGGCTTGAATGCGAAGCCGGAGCCGTCCATCTCGTACGCCTCGCCGGACACCGCATTTGCGACCTCCTGGTCCGCGGCGGAGGCGACGACCTTGACCGTCACGCCGGCCGGGAGTTCGGGCACGATCAGGTCGGCGGGCTCGACCACGAGCAGCGGCAGCCGGGAAACGATCGTCATCCCGTTCGACTCGAGCGCCTCGGCGAGGCCAGGGTTGGCCTCGTCGACGAGCTCCGCGCTCAGCCAGCGGCCTTCGGCGCCGAACGCCTGGCGGATCGTCTCCAGCGCCCACGGGAGTTCGTCGACGGCGAACGGCTCGCCGGGCTCGGCGGCGACCATGGTCGACAGGTACCAGTCGTCCCGTTCGTGCAGCATGCCCGCCAGCGGACCCGCGATGATCTGCCGCCGCGACCTCGACAGCCCGTCCACCTGCGCCCGCGCAATCCGCGCCCCAATCTCCATGCCGCGGACCCTACGGCGCCCAACCTCCCCGACGCGACCACATTCGCCCCGGTCAGGAGAGTTGGAGGAGGTCTAGTAGGCGATTCAGGTCTTGGGGGGTCGGGGGGTGACCCAGGAGGGTTTCCAGGGCGTTGAGGGTTTCGATGAGGTGGCGGCGGGTGGCGGCTCGGGAGCGGGTGCCTGAGATCAGGGCGAGCACCTTCTCGGCACGGTCCGAGCCGGTCAGCAGTTCGGCGCCGGCTGACGGCGGTGGTGCCGGTTCCTCGTCACCGATCCGTACGTCGAGGCGCGCGCCGAGCGCTGTCGCCAGCCGATCGAGCGCGGCGACGGTCGGGTTGCCGCGCCCGTTCTCAAGGTTTGCGATGTACGGCACCGACAGCCCCGCGTCGACAGCCACCGACGCGATCGTTCGCCCGGCCGCCTTCCGACGATCCCGCAGTACTTCACCCAGCTCCATGAAACCTATTCTCACAAAACACTCTTGCTCATGTCTATCTCATCAAGATAGATTCTCGAGCCGTGAGAAATCGAGACTTCCGGCGACTGTGGCTGAGCGGTGCCGTGTCCGGCATCGGCTCGTGGCTCCTGGTGGTCGCGATCCCGTTCTACGTCTTCACGCTGACCGGATCGACGGTCGCCACCGGCCTGACGCTCGCACTGGAGGCGCTCCCGGCGCTGGTCATCGGCCCTTGGGCCGGTGTACTGCTCGATCGCTGGGATCTCGCCCGCGCGATGTGGATCGCGGATCTCGTCAGCGCGGCCACGGTCGCCCTGATCCTGTTCGCCGACCGCGACCACGTCTGGCTGATCTACCTCGCGATCCTGCTCGAGAACACCGCAACCACGGTCTTTCGCCCGGCCGCACGCGCCCTGCTCCCGGCCGTCGTCGGCACCGGCGATGAACTGGCGGCCGCCAACGCCCTGAACGCCGTCACCGGAAGCGTCCTGCGGCTCGCCGCACCGCCACTCGGCGCACTGCTCCTGGCCGGGCCCGGGATCGAGTTCGTGCTGGCCGTCGACATTGTCAGCTACCTATTGTCCGCAGCAACCATCGCAACCGTCCGTACGCGTCGGCACGCACCCGCCGCCGTACCACCACACGCTCTCCAAGGACTCCGTGCCAGCGTGGAGCACCGGGCGCTCCGAGGCGTACTGATCGGCCAAACCGTCTTCCTGACCGCGAACGCCGGTCTCACAGCACTCCTCGTACCGTTCACCGTCAACCGCCTGCACGCGCCGGGATATGTCGTCGGCTACCTGATCTCCGGCCTCGGAGCCGGCTACCTCCTGGGCGCGGCACTCAGCACGCACGCTGCCCGCCGACTGGGCACCCGCGAACTCCTGACTGTGACCCAACTCGGAAGCGCCGTGGCGTACTTCGCGCTGTTCAACTCCCCGAACATCCCGCTCGCCATCGCCGCTGCTGTCCTGATCGGCTTCCCGGGCAGCATCCTGCTGATCACGGCCGGCACCACCATCCAGCGCTCGGCCCCGTCCGAGGTGCTCGCGAGCGTCGGCGCGATCTTCTTCGCGGCGGACTCGCTCGCCCTGCTGATCGGTGGTCTCGCCGCTCCGGCGGCCACGCTCGTGATCGGCCTTCCGGTGACACTGAACCTGCTCGCGGCGCTCGCGGTCGGCGCCGCCGGCCTGACGCTGATCGTCGTACCGCGGCATCCGGCGCACTTTCTGGCGGTCCGTAGACAACCGCACACAAAGGGTTAGCAGGACGTCATATATTTCGGCGCGGATCGAATACCTGCCGGGACGCCGAATCGTGATCTGCAAATTCCTGCAAACATTCTTGACAGCGATTCAGCTACCCTGGAGGACCCTCGGAAGACCGCGTTGACCTGCACGTTCGAAGGTTTCCCTACTCTGCGTTAGGGCTCTGTAAAGGTCGCTTCAGAAGTGTTCCGAAAGGACCCGACGTTTGGTGTTCTTTATCTCAACGCCGGACAAAGCCGTCCGGGGTGAGTCCGAGACTGCCGAAGGAACCGCGATGACCGAGACGCTCGAAGCCCCCGCAACGCACCGCCGGGTGCGGGTCTGGTTCGGCGCGCACCCGATCGCGGACCACACCGCCGACGCCGAGCACGCAGTGCAGTACGAAGAGGCCATGCGCCGTCGGTTCGCGTCCCTCCGGGTGACGAGCGAGCCGGTGCGCGAGGACAACCCAGCGGACAGCGCCGAACGATGACCACCCGGCCGACGCTGCTCGGGTACGTACGGGCCGACGCGCTGAGCTGCGCGGAGGAGTTGGCCGCGGCGACGGACTCACTCGTCGCCTTCGCCACTGCCGAGGGGTTCACCCTCGGGACCGTCTACACCGAGCGCGACGCGGCCGAGAGCGCAGCGTTCCACGCACTGCTCGACGAGGTGAAGCGGTCCGAGGTTCGTGCGGTGGTCGTGCCAACGATGAACCATCTCGGGCTCGGCAACCCGGGCAGTACTCCAACGGCTTTGCGGCAGCACCTCGAGTTCCACCACCCCCAGGTGTGGGCGGTCGACCCGAGATAACTCCACACAGGCAAGCGGAGCTGACGTCTTGACCCCTGCATCGGCGTCGGTTCCGCTCTCCACCTCCACAGCTGCACCGGGAATGCCCGGGCGGTAGTGGACCACCAAGGCCCCACCGGCTGCTACCGGTGGGGCCTTGTCGATGCTCCGGTGAAGGAAGGAAAAGAAAGAAGAGAGATGAGCGGCATCCACCGGCTGCTACCGGTGGGGCCTTGTCGATGCTGCCTGTCGATTGGCTGGTCAGGCGACGATCTTGTAGCCGTAGCGCTTCATCTCGCCGGCGACGGCGTTGTCGAAGATCCCGGTCACCTCGAGCTTGAAGTGCAGTTGCACCTTGCGGATCACCCGCTGGAAGTGCAGATGCCACGGCACGCCCGCAGCCGGTACGGTCTCGCCCTTGGTGATCGCTCCGACCCGCGGATGCGCCGCCCAGGCGATCACCCGCGCGCGATCCGCACCCCACACCCCGTTCATCGCGTCGTGCGTCCGCGCGTACGCCATCGCGGCCAGTGAGATCGTCGAGTCCGGCACCGGCTGCTTCGGCGGGTGCGCCTTCAGGTACAGCTCCCAGGTCATGCCGTAGTACCCGGGCGGCCCGTCATCCTTGCCGCGATTGGCCA
>DASSDE010000532.1:0-3066 GCA_035697365.1 Kribbella sp.
GCTCGCGGTGAAGTTCGACCCGAAGTCCCGGCTCCGCACGGTCAGCCCGAACACCTCGCCGTACACCGTCTCCGCGGTGTACCCCGGCAGGTCGTTCATCGTCGAGACCAGCACCGGGTACGGCGACCCCTGCGGCGCAACGTGCGGCACGTTCGGGGGCGCCGGCTGATAGTTGCCCTGCTGTCCGTACCCCTGCTGCTGCGGCGGGCCAGGCTGGTATCCCGGGGGCGGTCCTTGGTAGCCCGGAGGCGGCCCCTGCTGGTAACCCTGCTGAGGCGGAAACGGCTGGTTCGGAGGAAAGTTCTGGGTCATGCACCCATCCTGACAGGCACCCGGCCGTCACCACCTGAAGACCTGCAGTTCATAGAGTGAATAGCCGTAGGACGTGGCGCGCTGGGTGCCGGTGACACGCACGTAGCGGGCCGGTACGGCGGCGAATCGCAGAACGTCCTGGCCGCCGTTGCCTGCCGTCGTCGCGTAGACCTGCTGCCAGGTCGACCCGTCCCGCGAGACCTCGACCTTGTACGCCTTCGCATACGCCGCCTCCCACTGCAGCACCACCCGGCCGACCTGCTGCTCGTTGCCGAGGTCAACCTTCAACCACTGCGGATCGGACCAATCGCTGGCCCAGCGGGTGTCGGCCTTCCCGTCGACCGCCTGCGCCGGGGGCGAGTTGTACCAGCCCTTCTCGTAGCTGCTCGCCGTCGCGGTCTTGCCCACCGCCAGGTTGCTGACGTCGTCCCCGCGCCTGGCCGGGAACTCGACCACCTGCTGGTACGTCGGCCGGTTCACCCAGGCGATCCGGTCCTGGGTGATGCCGCCCATCGGGTTGTGCGCGATCTGGTCCGCGCAGAACTGGTTACCCGCCGCGCAGTCGGCAGTCGCCGGGTACGTCGTCGAGGCCGGCACCTTGGTTGCCGCTAGCAAGGTCTCCGTCAGCACCGACCTGCAGCTCGCGAGGGATCCGCCGCCGCAGTACGTGACCGGCTGCGACGCCTTCACCGGATCGCCCAGGACCTTCCGCAGGTCCCGCTGGACGAAGCCCCACCAGCCGCTCTGGAAGGCCGACCCTTGGGCGCTCGGGCGTTCGTCGATCTTCAGGTTGGCGACGAGCGCGCCGTACAGGTCCGGCCCGAGATCCTTGAACTCTGCCGGAACGAGCAGAGGCCACCACGCATCGAGCAGACGGATCGCATCGGCGTTGTCGTACGTCGTCGAGCTCGGGCTGGGGGTCTTGCGGTGGGCACCGGCCTGTTGCCAGGCGGTCAGCTTGTTCACCGCGTCGGCGACCGCCGGATCGGTGATCGGCGCGGACTTCAGGACGCGCAACAGGTACGGCAGGACCTGGTCACCGCGCAGATCGACGGTCGCCGCATCCTCCATCGCCTCGACCAGCTTGCCGCGGGTGAACTTCCGCCCGCCGTCGATGACCGCCTTGATCCGGTCGTCGAGCGGCTGGCTGCGGTAGACCGAGTTGTAGCCCCACTGACCGTCCGCCGCGGAGTACCCGGGCGCCTGCTTGTTGTTCCAGCTGGTCAGGTAGTCCTGGTTCACGACCTGCGGATGCTGGGCCGGCGGGGTGTAGGTCGCGCGGTTCGTGTCCGGGTTCCAGCCCTTCCACTCGTACGAACTCCAGGTCGGCAGGTTCGGATCGGCACCGTCGGCGCGGACCGGGTTGTCGCCGGAGTTGAAGTACGCGATCGAGTCCTTGTCGGTGTAGAACCAGTTGAAGGTGTACCCGATGTTCGCGGCCGCCTTCTGGAAGTCCGCGGCCGAGTGGATCTTGTCCGGGTCGTTGAACTGCATGAACCCGAGCGCGGACCCGGCCTCGTTGCCGTACGTCGACCGGTTCTTGGTGAACAGAACAGGTTTTCCGCCGACCGTTCCGCGATGCGTGACGATGCCGTACTTGGTGCGCAGGGCAACCAATGTGTACGAGCCGGCCGGCTCCGACGAGCCCAGGCTCGAGTACCAGGCATTGTGCCGCTCGAGCCGCTCGATCGGCGTGCACCGGCCACGGAAAACGTAGTACTGCGAGTTCTTGGTCGGCGTCCCAGCACCGGGCTCACACAGCGGTACAGCGAACGTGTCGGTGATGTCCTGCCCCGCGGACGTCGCACTCCAGGAGTAGTCCGGTCCGCGGCCGATCAGCGTGTAGAAGTTGAGGCCGGCGAACGCGATCCCGCGCGAACTGACACCGGGACCCTGCAGTTCCTGGCGGAGCAGCAACTGCGGCGCGAAGTACCCGGTCTGCGGGCCGAAGACCGCAATCGGATTGCCGGATTCAGTGTGCGCGCCGGAAACCACGAGTGCGTTGGACATGGCCTTCTTTCCGAAACCGTCCGGAAACATTCCGCCGTCGAAGATCCCCTTGAGCGCTTCCGATCCCTTCGGCGCGGGCTTCGCAGCCGCCGCCTTGTTGACGGTCTGGTCGATCACCTCAGGTTCGGCGGTCACCGAGCCGCGGTCCGGCAGCGCGCGTCCAGCTGGGTTCGGACCGGTCGTCCCGTACGGAAACGTCGCTCCGTTGTGCACTGTCGTACTGGCCTCGGGGTCGTTCTGCGAACGGAACGACTCCCACACCTTGGTGCCCTGGGCAACGCCGTACTTCGCCTGCGCTTCGAGCAGCGCCAACGCGGACGTGACCTCGGCGCCTCCGCCGGTTCCGAAGATGCCCGCGACCACGGCCGCGGTGGCAACCACGTCGGTCACCTTCCAGTGCGGCGTCGGCCACTGCAGCCCGAGCGCGACGTACTCACCCGGGTACGCGATCCCGACCGTGTCGATGTAGTGGTTGACCCCGTCGACCCAGGCCTGGATGTCCTGCTGCATCTTCACGCCGTCGGCTCCGTACAGCTTGGCCGCGTCGTCGAACTGCCGTTGCAGATCGGCTTCGGTGTACGGCGCCGTACGCCAGAACTCCTGCTCGAACTCACGGTTCGCCGCGGCGCCGCCCGCGAACGGGGTCAGCTGGCCGCGGCCGAGGTGCCGGAACACGTCCATCACGAACAGCCGGTCCTGCGCGCCGGCGTACCCGGCCCCGAACATCGTTCCCAGCCGAGTCGT
>DASSDE010000533.1:0-2574 GCA_035697365.1 Kribbella sp.
CGTCCGCGAGTTGATCGTGATCGCGGCCGCCATCGTGTTGTACTTCGGGGTTCGGGGTCTGATCACGACCCGCATCGACGTCGCCTACCGCAACGCCGAACACGTCGTGTCCTGGGAGCGATCGGCCGGCGTGTTCGTCGAGCCGGAACTGCAAGGGGCGGTGATCGGGCACGGCCGGCTGGTCGAGGTCCTCGGCGACATCTACATCTTCGGTCACTGGCCGGTGCTGCTCACGACGCTGCTGTGGCTGCTGGTCCGGCATCGTGATGCGTACCGCGTGTTCCGCAACGCGATGTTGCTGTCCGGCGCGGCCGGTCTGGTCATCTTCACGCTGTTCCCGGTCGCGCCACCGAGATTCCTCCCCGCGTACGGGTTCGTGGACACGGTCACCGAGAACACCTCGGCGTACCGTGTGCTGCAACCACCCGCCTTCGTGAACCAGTACGCCGCCGTACCCAGCCTGCACTTCGGCTGGAACCTGCTGATGGGGATCGCGGTGGCGAGCCTGGGCACTCACTGGGTCATTCGTTTGTTCGGTTGGCTGATGCCGGTCCTGATGCTCGCCGCGATCGTGTTGACCGCCAACCACTACGTCTTCGACGGCGTCGTCGGCGGAACGATCGCCTTGCTGTGCCTGCTGATCGCCTACCGCTTCGCGAGGAAGCCAGTTTCCGCGCGCAGGCTCAGGTAGCACAGTCCGGCGACCGGGACCGGCGCCCAGAACTGGAGCAGGCGCCAGGAGAGGACCGCGAGAACCGCGACCTGCGGCGGAGCGCCGAAACCGATGAGGGCCGAGATTGCGATGCCTTCGACGACGGCGATGCCACCGGGGGTGAGCGGTACAACGGCTGCCAGGTTCGCGGCGCAGTAGGCGAGCAGCACCGGGACCGGGCCGATCGGTGCACCGTACGCGGCGAGGAATGTCCACAGAACCGCGGCGTCGAGAAGCCAATTCAGCGTTGCCCAGATCAGGAATGCCTTCCGTACCTCATGGTCGCCCAGGAGGTCGCGAAGGCGCCGCGCCACCGTCGCGACCCATGGACGGACGCGTTGGGGAAGGTGGCAGACAGCGCCCCGGAGCAGGGCCGCGGCGAACCGTTCGAGGGCTGATCGTTCGCGGACTGCCAGGACGCCACACGCCATCGCAATGAGGCCGATCAGGAACATCGCCAGGTACACCCGTGTCGCCTCCTGCAGGAACAGTGCGGGGATCGATGTCAGCCAGGCGACGAGAACCAGCGCGAGCTGCGACCCGATGGCTTCGGCCGTGATGGTCGCCGTGATGTCGGTCGGTCGGGCTCCGCCGGTCGCGAGCAGCCGGAAGCGGAGTGCGGTCGCCGTGGCTGCGCCTCCCGGTACGACATGGCTCGCGCCGTATCCCGTCAGGTCCGCGCGGAGGATCCAGGAGAACCGCACCCGGCTGGTGGCGAGGAGCGCGCGACTGAACAGCGAGTAGCTGACCAGGCTCGCCGCCTCGAGTGCCGCTGCGGCGATCACCCACAGCGGATCGAGTCGGGTAACGCGATCCAGGGACTCGCGGGCAAGGGCGAGCTTCGGGAGGACGACGTACTCGACGAGCGCGAACAGGATCAGCAACGACGCAGCAGACCAGGCCCGGCGGTACCGGGCCGGTCGAGTCGTGCCGTCCGCCGGCCGTACCGCTCGCATCGGTCGCGCTCCCTCCCAGACCTCAGCCTTCCCGGACCGCTCGGAGGCCGGGCAGGGCCGAAGGTCCGCGGAGCACAGTGCGGACGGCCCTGCTGCGCGGGGGTGTGGCGCGCTGAGGTGGAAGTGAAGGACGACGGAAGGAGACACGATGGCAACACTGCAGAGGCGGAACGACCGGCATCAGTTCGCGGACCTGTTCGACTGGGCAGAGGGGCTGCCGAGCCTGTTCACGGTGCCGGCGACGATGCGCGGCGTCCGGATCGAGGAGTTCACCGACGACAGCAAGTACGTCGTCCGGGCAGAGCTGCCCGGCCTGGACCCGGACAAGGACATCAAGGTCGAGGTTGCGCACGGGATGCTGACCATCTCGGCGACTCGTCAGCAGCAGGAGCGCGATGCTGCTCGCTCGGAGTTCCACTACGGCAACCTCACCCGCCGGGTGCTGCTGCCGGAGGGAGCCGATGAGCAGGCGGCCGTCGCGAAGTACGCGGCCGGGATCCTCGAGGTGACGGTGCCGATCTCGGCGAAACCAGCCGACACGCGCGCGATCACGATCGAGCACACCGACTGACTCTCCACCGGCCCGGCCCGGTGCACCTGGCCGGGCCGGGCCTGAAAGGACGCGACGATGAAACGGTTGGTGATCCTGGGTGCCGGCACGGCCGGGACGACGGTGGCCAACAAGCTGCGGCGCCGGCTGCCGCTCGACGAGTGGCGGATCACGGTGGTCGACCGGGACGGCGACCACCTGTACCAGCCGGGGTTGCTGTTCGTACCGTTCGGTGGCGACGAGAGACATCTGTTCCAGTCGCGCCGGAAGGTGCTGCGGAACGGGATCCTGATGTTGCAGGGCGAGATCGTCAAGGTCGATCCGCAGGCCAAGGACGTCCGGTTCGCCGACGGTCA
>DASSDE010000534.1:0-2051 GCA_035697365.1 Kribbella sp.
AGCTCATCCAGGGCATCGACGGTGAAGCCACCCGGGCCGGCCTGAATCTGCTGATTGTCGACACCCGCGACGACGCCCGGCACGAGGCGACCGCGGTCGCGAACCTGATCGCCCACCACATCGAGGGTCTGGTGATCGCCCCCGCGGTCGGCTGGCGCGACGTCACGCTGCCGCTGCTCCGCGACCATCCGATCCCGTACGTGGTGGTGGACCGGATCGACCCGGAACTGCGGGTGGACCAGGTCGGCGTCGAGAACGAGGCGTCGACCGCGGCGGTGATCGACCACCTGATCGGGCTCGGCCACTCCCGGATCGGCATGCTGACCGGAATCGAAGGATTGTCGACAAGCAGCGAGCGGCTCCGCGGGTACCACGTGGCGCACCGGCGCGCCGGGCTCGCCGTCGACCCGGCGCTGGTGGTTGATGGATTGTCGACAAGCGACGGCGGCCGGAAGGGAGCCTGGGAGCTGCTCGAGCTTCGTAAGCCACCGACCGCGGTCTTTGCCGCGAACAACAACATGACGATCGGCGCGCTCGCAGCCTTCCGCGCAGCAGGTGTGAAGGTTCCGCGGGACCTGGCCGTGGCGGCGTTCGACGACTTCGCCTGGGCCGACCTGTTCAGCCCGGGGCTGACCACCGTCGCCCAGCCGTCCGCGGCCATCGGCGCCCGCGCGGTGCAACTGCTCCTCCGCCGGATGAACGACCCCGGCGCACCCCCACAAACGAGCCGGCTCCCCGCCGAGGTGATGCACCGCGAGTCCTGCGGCTGCACCACCCGCCGCTGACCTCCGATTCAGCAACGTCCGAAGATCTGCGGCCAGGAGGCCTCACATCTTCGGACGTTGCGGAGAACGGCTATCCGCGTCGGGCGATTGCTGCGGTGCGGAGGTTCTCAAGGACCTCCACGGTGGTTTCCCAGCCCAGGCAGGCGTCGGTGATCGACTGGCCGTAGGTCAGTTCCCGGGTCGGGTCGAGGTCCTGGCGGCCCGCCTGCAGGAACGACTCGAGCATCACACCGACGATCGCCCGGTTGCCGGCCGCAACCTGTGCGCCGATCTCCTCGGCGACGACCGGCTGCCGCCGGTGGTCCTTGCGGCTGTTGCCGTGGCTCGCGTCGACGACGACCCGCTCGGGCAGCCCGCCCTTCCGCAACAACTCGACCGCGCCGGCAACGGACTCCGCGTCGTAGTTCGGCCCGGCATCCGAGCCACGCAGTACGAGATGGCAGTCCGGATTGCCCCGGGTGTGCAGGATCGCCGGAGCGCCGTCGTGGGCAATACCGGTGAAGACGTGCGGTACGGCAGCCGCCTTGATCGCATCGACAGCGGTGCCGATCGAACCGTCCGGGCGGTTCTTCATCCCGATCGGCATCGACAAGCCCGACGACAACTGCCGGTGTACCTGGCTCTCGACCGTACGGGCGCCGATCGCACCCCACCCGACGGTGTCGGCGATGTACTGCGGGGTGATCGGGTCGAGGAACTCGCACCCGACCGGGAGGCCGAGCTCGGTGACCTGGACGAGGAGCTGCCGGGCGATCCGCAGCCCGCGGTTCACGTCGCCGGACCCATCCAGGCCCGGATCGTTGATCAGGCCCTTCCAGCCGAGCGTCGAGCGCGGCTTCTCGAAGTACACCCGCATGACCACGAGCAGGCCGTCGGACAGCCGCTCCGCAACCGGCCGGAGGCGTTCGGCGTACTCGAGCGCCGCGTCGGCGTCGTGGACCGAGCAGGGGCCGACCACGACCAGCAGCCGGTCGTCGACACCGTTCAGGACGTCGGTCACCGCCTGACGACCGGCGGCCACGGTGCGGGCGAGCTCGTCGCCTAGCGGGTATTCGTCGTGCAGTGCCTGCGGCGTGACCAACGGGACGGTCTTCTCGATTCGTCGATCGACGACGCGAGTCTGTTCGCCCGGCTTCGGCAGGGTGTTCATGAGGTGGGGACCTTTCCGCCGGTCCGCTCACGTTGCAGCGCAGGCAGCCGGCTGGGGGTACGAGAAAAGGCAAGGACGGATGTCCTTGCCTTCGGGCCGGCTCTGGTGTCTGCGGG
>DASSDE010000535.1:0-2026 GCA_035697365.1 Kribbella sp.
GGATCCGGCGGCCCTCCTCGGTCCGGATCGGGATGTTCTGCAGGTTCGGCTCGGTGGAGCTGAGCCGGCCGGTGGCCGCGATGGTCTGGTTGAACGTGGTGTGGATCCGGCCGTCACGCGGGCTGATCGTCTTCAGCAGGCCTTCGACCGTCTGCCGCAGCCGGGTCGCGTCCCGGTGCGCCAGCAGGTACGCCAGGAAGGGGTGCTCGGTCTTCTCGAACAGGGCTTGCAGCGAGTCCGCGTCCGTGGTGTACCCGGTCTTGGTGCGCTTGGTCTTCGGCATCTGCAGCTCGTCGAACAGCACCACCTGCAGCTGCTTCGGCGACCCGAGATTGATCTCCTTGCCGATCACCTCGTACGCCGCGCCGGCCGCCTCCCGTACCCCGGTGGCGAACCGCTCCTCGAGCGCTTCCAGGTACGGCCGGTCGACCGCGATGCCGTCCCGCTCCATCGAGGCGATCACGTGGATCAGCGGCAACTCGACGTCCGCGAGCAGCGTCGTACCGGCCTGCTTCTCGAGCTCGGCGTCCAGCGTGTCAGCCAGGTCGGCGATCGCCCGCGCCCGCAGCATCGTGTGATCCGCAGCCGGACCGCCCTCGACGTCGTCGAAGCTGAGCTGACCGTTCTCCACCTCCTCGTTGCGCAGCTCGCGCTTCAGGTAGCGGACGGTCAGGTCGGCGAGGTCGTACGCGCGCTGGTCCGGACGCACCAGGTACGCACTCAGCTGGGTGTCCGAGACCAGGCCGCCGAGCGTCCAGCCGCGCTCGAGGAAGCCGAGCAGCGGGCCGTTCGCATCGTGCAGCGCCTTCGGCTGCTTGTCGTCGGCGAGCCAGGACTGCCAGGCGGACTCGTCGTCCGGGGTCATCACGGTCGGGTCGAACCAGGCCGCCGCGCCGGACGTGTTCGCCAGCGCCAGCCCGGTGATCTGACCGGTCCCGCCGCCCCAGCTGCCCTGGACCGCGACACCGACCCGCTCACCGTCGCTAACGTGCTCCGCCAGCCAGGCCGCGACCTCGCCCGGCTTGAGCTGCACGCCGTTCAGCTCGAAGCCGTGGTCGACCGTGGCGTCGACCTCCTCGTGCTCCGCGACCAGCCGCTCGCGCAGCACCCGGAACTCCAGGCTGTCGAACAGCGTGTGCACCTTCTCCCGGTCCCAGGCGACCCGCGCCAGGTCGTCGACCGAGACCTCCAGGGTCAGGTCGCGGACCAGCTCGTTGATCTGCCGGTTCCGGATCACGTCGGCGAGGTGCTCGCGCAGCGACTCGCCGGCCTTGCCCTTGATCTCGTTGACCCGGTCGACCACGTCGTTCAGCGAACCGAACTGGTTCAGCCACTTCGCCGCGGTCTTCGGGCCGACGCCCGGGACGCCGGGCAGGTTGTCGCTCTGCTCCCCCACCAGCGCGGCCAGATCCGGATACAGCCGCGGGCCGACGCCGTACTTCTCCTCGATCGCGGCCGGGTCCATCCGGGCGATCTCGGAGACACCGCGCTTCGGGTACAGGACCGTGACGTTGTCGTTGATCAGCTGGAAGGAGTCCCGGTCGCCGCTGCTGATCAGCACCTCGAAGCCCTGCTCGTCGGCCTGGGTCGCGAGCGTCGCAATGATGTCGTCGGCCTCCCAGCCGTCGATCTCCGTGGTCGGGATCCGGAGCGCCTCGAGCACCTCCTTGACCAGCGAGATCTGGCCCTTGAACTCGTCCGGCGACTTCGACCGGCCGGCCTTGTACTCCGTGTACTGCTCGGAGCGGAAGGTCTTGCGGGAGACGTCGAACGCGACGCAGATGTGGGTGGGCTGCTCGTCGCGGAGCATGTTGATCAGCATCGAGGTGAAGCCGTACACCGCGTTGGTGTGCTGGCCCGTGGTGGTGGAGAAGTTCTCCACCGGGAGCGCGTAGAACGCCCGGTAGGCCAGCGAGTGCCCGTCCAGCAGCAGGACGCGCGGCCGGCCGGTGCCGGTCGTCGCGGTGTCCTTGGTCATCGTCGTCGTATCCGTTTCTGGAGCCACACACCGACTCTAGTGGGTCCC
>DASSDE010000536.1:0-4562 GCA_035697365.1 Kribbella sp.
GATGAACAACACCAGATCCGGATGCGCGGGCACAGCCAGCTCGGTGACGGTGAGGTGCAGCTCACCAGCCACCGGGTGCAGGATGTGGCGCGGACGTGGACTGCACGCGGCGACCTCGTGCCGGGACCAGAGCTGCGCGAACTCCGGACTCAGCTTCTGCAGCCGCTCCAGGTCCGTCTCCCAGTCGGGATCGCCGACATGTTCGCCGTACGCCGACCGCAGCCGGCCGACCAGATACGGGACCTCGGTGTCGTAGTTGAGCAACTGCTGCCGGGAGGTCGGCTCGGTGACGATGCACCAGAGCAGGTTCTTGTGGATGCAGGGCAATGCGTGCCAGTCGTGAAACAGGTCGCTGAACGCCGCGTTGGTCCGGACGATATCGAACCGGGTGTTGGTGATCACCGCGGGCAACGGGTCGAGCGCGCCGAGGATCTCGGCGAACACCAGCTCGTCCGCGCACAAGCTCGTGCTCGGCGGCCGCGCCGGAGTCGCCTCCGCCAGGCGATACAGGTGTTCACGCTCGATCGAGCTGAGTCGCAGCGTCCCGGCGACTGCGTCGAGCACTTGCCCGCTGGCGTTGATCGGCCGGCCTTGCTCGAGCCACGTGTACCAAGTCACGCCGACGCCGGCGAGCTGAGCGAGCTCCTCACGGCGCAGTCCGGGCGTACGACGCCGCCCACCGGCGGGCAGGCCGACGTCCTCGGGGGACACCCGGGCGCGCCGCGCCTTCAGGAATTCCCCGAGCTCGGTCCGGCGATCAGTCACCCGACTATCCTGACCGCACCCACCGACAATTTCCCAGCGGATTACCCGGCGAGCGCCTGCACCACCCGGCTCGGTGACGGCTTGCCCAGCTGACCGGCCATCCAGACGCTGGTGGCGACCAGTTTCTTTAGGTCGACGCCGGTCTCGATGCCGAGGCCGTCGAGCTGCCACAGCAGGTCCTCGGTGGCCAGGTTGCCGGTCGCGCTCTCGGCGTACGGGCATCCACCAAGACCGCCGGCGGAGCTGTCGACCGTGGTGACGCCGGCGCGGAGGGCGGTCAGCGTGTTCGCGAGTGCCTGGCCGTAGGTGTCGTGGAAGTGCACAGCCAGCGTGTCGACGCCCACCCCGGCCGCACCGAACGCCGCGATCAGCGCGGTCACCTGACCCGGCGTCGCCACCCCGATCGTGTCGCCGAGGGACAGTTCATGGCAGCCGAGCTCGACCAACCGCGCGCCGACCTTCACCACCTGATCGATCGGTACGTCGCCCTCCCACGGGTCGCCGTAACACATCGACACGTAGCCACGCACCGTCAGCCCTTCGGCCAGGGCACGTTGGATCGTCGGGGCGAACATCGCGAATTGATCGTCCAGCGTGGAGTTCAGGTTCTTCGCGGCGAAGGTCTCGGTCGCGCTCGCGAAGATCGCGATCTCCCGCGAGTTCGCGGCCAGGGCCCGGTCGAGACCGCGCTCGTTCGGCACCAGGACCGGCGCCCGGACGGCGTCCGGCAGGTCCAGGCCCTCGAGCAGTTCCGCGGCGTCGGCGAGCTGCGGTACCCACTTCGGGTGCACGAAGCTGGTCGTCTCGATCGTCGTCAGCCCCGCGTCCACCAGCCGATGGATGAACTCCGCCTTCACCGCGACGTCGACGATCGCCGACTCGTTCTGCAGTCCGTCGCGAGGTCCGACCTCGTAGATCGTGACCCGGCCGGGCAGTCCGTCGGCCCGCTCCACCTGCGGCTTCCGCATGTCCTTGCCCTCCGTACCGCCGACAATGGTCGTGATGAACACTCTTGCTGACATTCTGCGTGGCGTCGAACGCGGCTCGTTCCCGCCCCCGGACCTCGGCATCACCGTCGTGCCCCCGCCGTCGGACCGAGCGTCCTGTCTGGTCGCGTTCACCGCCCACATCGTCATCGCCGCCGACGTCGACGCCGCCTGGGTCGCGGAGCGACTCCCGCCCGGCGACCTGTGCGCGCCGACCAACCCGCCGTTCCTGTCGGCCCTCGAGGCGGTGACCGGCCGACACGTGGCCTCCCTCGACGCGATGCTGCTCGCGCCGGCAATCACTGACCCGGCGGAGCGCACCGCGGCCACCGCCGGCCTCAGCGAAGTGACCGACCACAAGCACCCCCGGGTCGAGAACGCCTTGCACACCCGCGACGACGTCCGTGTGTACGTCGACGAGTACGGCGGCTTCGTCCTCACCGGACGAGGAGTCGCGGGTCGCGTCGAGTGTGCGATCGAAGTACGGGCAGACGCCCGCGGCAAGGGACACGGGCGCCGGCTGGCGCAGGCCGCGCGGGCCCTGATTCCTACGGATGCACACGTTTGGGCGCAGGTCACACCGGGCAACGCCGCATCGATGCGCGCGTTCCTCGCGGCCGGGTACCGGCCTGTAGGTTCGGAAGCCCTCCTGGTCAAGTGACCACCGGGTGAACATCCGATGGTCAGGCCGTTGCCCGGGGCACCTAATCCACAGCTGTGGACAAGGTTGGGGACAACGTCGTCAGGCGGTGCGGATCCGGCGGTGGTACGTGTGCGGCTCGTCGGCGTAGAAGTTGCCGCGGTACAGACCGCGGATGATCTCGGCCTCGTAGCCGTCGAGCTCGGGCATGCCGAGCTCCCGGGCGATCTCGAGCTCGGCGTGCGCGTCGTACGGGACGCGGACGAACTGGATCGAGAACGTCGCCGGATCGGGTGAGTCCGGCACGCCTTCGAGGATCGTGTAGACCGGGGTCGGATCGTCCAGGCTGTTGCCGACCGAGCCGATGTTGAACAGGGTCCGGCCGAGGTCGACCTCGTAGAACGGATCGTGGGTGTCGGCGTACCCGACCATCGTCGGGATCGGTCCGTCGCCGGTGGCCTCGGTGTTCTCGAACATCAGCCGGTACTCCGCCTCGTCGTGATCGAACCGGACGCGCTTGTGCACACTCGTGGACGACGCGTGGAACAGCCGGATCTGCCGGCCGCTGAGCAGGAAGTCGTGGCAGAACGGGAGCCCGCGCAGCCAGGTCCCCTGGTCCTCGCGCAGTTCCTTCTGCCACCAGCGCATGCCCTCGGTGTCGAACTCCCGGTCCGGGTCGGGCAGCGAGTCGTCCCAGTTGCCGAGGATGTTCACCTCGCAGACCTCCCGGCACCGGTCCACCACCGCCTGCCCGCGCGGCCCCTTCCCGACATAGTCGCCGAGGTTGAAGATCCGCTGGATCCCCCGCCGCTCGATGTCCGCGAGCACCGCCTCCAGCGCGGTCAGGTTCCCGTGCACGTCCGAAATCAGCGCGATCCGCTCCAGCCCCATGTCCGTCATGGTTCCACCCTGCCGCACCCCACCGACACCGGTTTTCCCACGGCGGCCCGGGCCTGTGGATAACTTCCGCGGCGATCGGCCGATCTTTGCCAGCCTTGACCCATGAGGCCGGAGCACGAGAACAAGTCACCGTTCGGACGCGGGTTCGTCACCGCTTGCGTGGTCGTCAGTGCGGTGCTGCTGTGCGGCGTTCTGCTGCTGGTCAGCGCTCTGACCTCGGACGACGACCGACAGACGGCAGACCGGACTGCACCCGCGGCACCACCCGCAGCGTCCGCGACCCCCGACACCCAGCCTGCCGCCGCAGGAGAGGGCGGCTGCGGTCTGCCCGACGGCGATCAGACGATCCCGACGAAGCCGCCGGCTGTGGACGCTTGGGAGGTCAGCCGTCGCGTCGTCGTACCGCGATCAAGCGCCACCGGACCGGCCCGGACCGATCCCGACGGCTTCCGGCGCTGCTACGCCCACTCGCCGACCGGCGCCGTGTTCGCCGCCTACAACGTGGTCGCCGCCTTCGCCGACCAAGAGCAGGCGCTCGCCACGATCCGGAAACTGCTGGTCCCGGGTCCGGACACCGACGCCCTGATGCGTGCGCAGAGCGAGTCGGAGCCATCCGGCTCGCCTGCCTCACAGGTGGCCGGTTTCCGGGTGCTCGACGCCGGCGGGGACCGAGCCACGATCATGCTCGCCCTCCCGGTCGAGTCGGCGTACATGAGCATCACGCTGACCATGCGCTGGTACGACGGCGACTGGCGCCTTCAGTCACCACCTCCCGGTGGGGCGGTCGGGGCGCCGTTCTCCCAGCACCGGGACCTGAGCGACTTCGTGCCGTGGAGCGGTGTCTGATGTGTGGGCCGACGGAGATCGAGTGCCACATCACGAGGGGTCTGGACGAGGTCGCCGGCAACGCACTGGAGCAGATCGCGAAGAGCATCGGGCAGGCGGCGTACGAGGGTATCCAGGCGATCGCAACCTTCTGGATCCACCAGCCGAGCCCGGCGCTCTCGGTCGGCGCGGACACCTCGAGTCCGCGGAACAGCGCGATCGTCGACTTCCTCCAGGGCAGCATGCTGTGGGTGTCGGCAGCCGTCTTCACCATCGCCGTACTGGTCGCCGGGATGCGGCTGGCCTGGGAGCAACGCGCCCGGCCGCTCCAAGAGTTGCTCAAGGCAACAATGGTGTTCGTCGCCGTCGGTGCGGCCGGGTCCGCGACGCTGCAACTGCTGGCCGAGTGGTCGGACAAGCTCGCGGAGGCCATCATCCGCTCCGCG
>DASSDE010000537.1:0-9971 GCA_035697365.1 Kribbella sp.
AACCGCCATCTCCCCACTGCACGCTTACAGCTGTTCGGAACATTGTAATGTGATATTGCACTCCTGCCAATGGTCCTGGGACCGCACAGTCATCCAGGCCGGCCGACGCCGAGTACGTCCTGCGCAAGACCACAGGAGTCCACGGCTTCTACGGCGCCTCCCAGTGGAACGCGCCCCTCGGCCGGGCTCAAATAGCCTTATTCGTAAGGGTTGCGGCTCGATCTCTCGTGAGGTTAGGGCTTGGGTTCGATGGTTTGGGCGGGGTTGGGGGAGTCGAAGGCGAGTCGTAGGCGACCTCGGGAGGCGGAGAGGTGGGCATGCATGGCCTGGGTGGCGGCTGTGGTGTCGCGTTGGCGGAGTGCGGTGACGATGAGGTCGTGCTCGTCGAGGGCGTCCTCGGTGACACGGGTGTCGCGGACCAGCCGGAACAGTTGCAGGTGGCAGTGCAGCTTGGCGAAGATTTCGCCGAAGTAGCTGTTCCCGGTCGCGGCGATGATCGCCTGGTGGAACTCGGCATCCGCTCGGGCGAAGGCGCCGTACGACATCGCGCCGGTCCGGTGCCGGGTCCGCATCTCGGTGGCGAGGCCGGCGATCTGCTCGACCTCGTCCCGCCGGTGCCGGCCGGCGGCCAGACCTGAGCAGTGCGGCTCGATCAGAAACCTCGCCTCGAAGAGGTCCTCGAACAGGGCAGGTGTCAACTTCGGTGTAGCGGAGTATCCGATCAGATGCGTCTTGGTGACCAGGTCTTCCGCCTCCAGCCGGTTCAGGGACTCCCGGACCGGTGTCTGGGAGACCCCGAGTTGCCGGCTGAGCACGTCGACCCGGATCCGCTCACCAGGCTGGATTTCCCCGTCCAGCAGCAGTTCCAGCAGCCGTTCGTAGACGACGTCGCTCATCCGGGTGCGTCCCGGGCGCTCGGTTGCGCGCTCGCTCATAAGTTTCCCTCGGGTAGCAGTGAATTCGTATACACAACCCATTGCGAATCGTATCCGATCTGATCTATGGTCCCAAGGCATCGGGTATGTATACGAATTCACCGATCCACTCCTGGGATGGTGCGACGTGCGCACAGACCTAGCAACCGCCCAAGCTCTTGCCGAACGTCTCTTGACCGCCGCCGGTGTGCCGGCCCCGGCGGCCGCACGGCAGGCCGAACTGCTCGTTGTCGCCGAGGCGAAGCGGGTGCCGTCGCACGGCCTCCTCCGGTTGCCGCGGCTCCTTCGCAGACTGACGAATGGAACCGCGAGCCCGACCAACACCGGTAGACACGAATGGATCAGCCCCTGCTACCTGTCCGTTGACGGGGAGCAGGGACTCGGCCCGGTGGTCGCACTCCGCGCGCTGGAGGCGATCGTCCCGGCTGCGCAGCGCCACGGTGTCGCGGTCTGCTCGATCACGAACAACAACCATCTCGGCATGCTGGGCTTCTACGCCGGCCTGATGGCAGAGCGCGGTCTGGCCTGCCTGGGGATGACGACCAGCGAAGCTCTGGTTCACCCGTCGGGCGGGACCGAGGCGATGCTCGGCACGAATCCGCTGGCGCTGGCGGTTCCGGCGCAGCCGCACCCACTGCTGCTCGACATGGCGACCTCGCAGGTCTCGATGGGCAAGGTCCACGACCACGCGCTGCGCGGCGTACCGCTCGAGCCCGGCTGGGCCTTGGATGCCGCCGGCAACGACACTGTAGACCCGGTCGCGGCCAAGTCCGGATCGATCGCGCCGTTCGGAGGCGCGAAGGGGTACGGTCTCGGCCTGGGGCTGGGTGCGATGGTCACGTTCCTGACCGGCGCCGCGTACGGCACTGCTGTGGGCGGGACGCTCGACGACGAACGCCCCAGCAACAAGGGCGACTTGTTCGTCCTGCTCAGCGGTGCCGGCCACTCCGCCACCGAGTACCTCGACGAGGTACGGAACAGCCGGCGGGCCGATCCTGCAGTACCGGTCGCAGTGCCCGGCGACGGCGCACGAGCGCGGTACCGCGAGTCGGTTGCCAATGGCATCGAGATCGCCGACGACCTGTGGCGCGAGCTGACCACCCTCGACACCAGGCACAACACCGCCCTCGACACAAAGCCCGGCACCAGGCGCGACAGTGTCCGGCGCGAAGCAGCTCTGGCCGAATGACCCGCCCACGACCGGACAGGGACCCCACGACATGACGATGACCGCCGCCGAGTTCGGCGTCCAGCGAGCCCCGCGCACGGTTGTCTTCGGTGCCGGCCAGCGCGCATTGCTCGGCCGCCACGCGGCGGAGTACGGAAACACGGCGCTTGTCTGCACCGACGAGCGTCTCGCCACGGCACCGGAGTTCGCCGCAGTCATCCGCGATCTCGAGGATCACGGCCTCACGGCGAAGGTGTGGCGCAACACGTCTCCCGAGTTGCCGATGTCCGACATCGAGGCCTGCTTCGACGCGATGGAATACGCCGGTATCGAGGTGGTGATCGGGATCGGCGGCGGTAGCTGCCTCGACCTCGCGAAGGCCGTCGCGTTGCTGCTCAGCCACGGTGGACCGATCGATCGGTACTACGGCGAGAACGCCGTACCCGGACCGGTCCTACCGGTCATTGCGGTCCCGACGACCGGCGGCACGGGATCCGAGGTGACGCCGGTGTGCGTGCTCAGTGACAGCCGCCGTGAGCTGAAGGCGGGGATCTCGTCGCCGCATCTGATTCCGTCGGTGGCAATCTGCGATCCGGAACTGACCTACACCTGCCCGCCCGGGCTGACCGCGAGCGCCGGTGCTGATGCGGTGTCGCATCTGGTCGAGTCGTTCACCGCGATCCAGCGACCGCCCGCGGCGGTCGGTGAAGGCCGGGTGTTCATCGGCAAGAACGTGATCAGCGACTCGTATGCCCGCTGGGGTCTTGGTCTGCTGGCTCGCGCGTTGCCGGCCGCGTTCGATCATCCGGACGACCCGCAGGCCCGCTCGGACGTGATGCTCGCCGCCAACGCCGGTGGCTACGCACTGGGAGTCGCCGGTACCGCGGCCGCCCACGCGCTGCAGTACCCGCTCGGTGCGCTGACGCATACCGCGCACGGCCTTGGTGTCGGCGTACTGCTGCCGTACGTGATGCGCTACAACGCACCGGCGCGGGTCGCGGAGTTCGCCGAGATCGCAACGATCTTCGGCCTGCCCGTCGCCGCCTCCACCGAGGCGCAGGCGGCTGCCGGTATCGAGGCCGTCGATGCGCTGCTCGATCGGATCGGCATCCCGCCGACGCTGAAAGAGCTCGGCCTGACCGAGGACCAGCTCGAGTACGTCGCCTCGCGGGGCATGCAGTCCGCCCGACTGGTGGACAACAACCCACGTCCGCTGGATGCCGGAGCGCTGCTCGACATCATCCGTGCCGCCTACGCCGGCGACCGGACCAACCCGTTCTGATCACGGAGACCACCAGATGATCCCTCCACACGATCTGTTCATCGACGGCCAGTGGCGACCGGCCGCGGACGGCCGCCGCTTTCCGGTCCACAACCCGGCCGACGGATCCGAGCTGGCCCGGTTCGCGGCCGCCACCGAGGCGGACTGCCTCGCCGCGGTGGATGCGGCCGCGGGCGCGCTGGCCGGCTGGGCGGCGACGCCGCCGCGACAGCGCTCCGAGCTGCTGCGCGCCTGCTTCGAGATCCTCACCGCGGAACGCGAGACGTTCGCCGCGATCATCGTCGCCGAGAACGGCAAGGCGTACGCCGACGCGCTGGGCGAAGCGTCCTACGCCGCGGAGTTCTTCCGCTGGTTCGCGGAGGAGGCGGTCCGGGTCGGCGGTGACTTCCGGCTCTCGCCGTCGGGCGACAAGACCATCGTCGTACGGCGGGACCCGGTCGGTGTCTCGGTCCTGGTCACACCGTGGAACTTCCCGGCCGCGATGGCCACCCGCAAGATCGCGCCCGCGCTCGCCGCAGGATGCTCGGTGGTCCTGAAGCCCGCCAGCCAGACGCCGCTCACCGCCGCGTATGTCGTCGACGTGCTCCGCCGGGTCGGTGTTCCGGCAGGTGTCGTCAATCTGGTGACCCCGGTGCCGGCCGGTCCGGCGGTGAGCGCGATGCTGCACCATCCCGCCGTACGGAAACTGTCCTTCACCGGTTCGACCGAGGTCGGGCGTCTGCTGCTGCACGAGGCGGCCGACCAGGTGGTCAGCTCGTCGATGGAGCTCGGTGGGAACGCGCCGTTCGTCGTCCTGCCCGGCGCCAACCTGGATGCCGCGGTCGAGGGCGCGATGATCGCGAAGATGCGCAACGGCGGAGCGGCCTGTACGGCGGCCAACCGGTTCTATGTGCACGACTCCCTGGTCGACGAGTTCAGCGCGCGGATCACGGTGGCGATGAAGGGCCTGACGACGGGCCCGGGCGCGGACCGGTCGAACGACCTCGGTGCCCTGGTGTCTGCGGAGGAACGCGACAAGGTGGCCGGGCTCGTGCAGCGCGCCGTCGCCGACGGGGCGAGTCTCGACCTCGGCGGGGAGTCGTCCGAGGCGGGTGCCTTCTATCCACCGACCGTGCTGACCGCCGTCCGGCACGGCAGCGAGATCAACCAGACCGAGATCTTCGGGCCTGTTGCCGCGATCGTCTCGTTCAGCGACGTCGACGAGGCGGTCGCGATGGCGAACGACACGATCTACGGCCTGATCGCCTACGTGTACGGGGATCCCGCGCAGGCCCTGTCCGTGGCGCAGCGGATCGACGCCGGCATGGTCGCGGTCAATCGCGGCGTGCTGAGCGATCCGGCGGCGCCGTTCGGCGGGACCAAGCAGTCCGGGCTCGGCCGCGAGGGCAGCTCCGAGGGCATCCTCGAGTTCCTCGAGGAGAAGTACATCGGGATCGAGGTGTGAGGCGATGGTCAACACCGCCCTGCCCACCGCCTCACCTCCGGCCGCGTCCGGCCGCCCGGCGATGCGCAAGCGGCCCAAGCCGAAACTGAAGCGGCAGAACCTCGCCGGCTGGCTGTTCGTCGGCCCGGTGATCTTCGGGGTGCTGTTCTTCCAGCTCCTGCCGGTCGCGGCCTCCCTGGTGGTGTCGCTGACCAACTGGACCGGGCTGAACGCGCCGAAGTTCCTCGGCCTGGGCAACTACAAGGAGCTGTTCACCGCCGACGACACGTTCTGGCCGTCGCTGAAGAACACCGTGATCTTCACCGTGGTCGTCGTCGTCCTGACCATCTTCATCGGGCTCGGACTCGCCGTCTTGTGCAATCAGAAGATCAAGGGCATCGGAATCTTCCGGACGCTGTACTACTCGCCCGCGGTCACCAACGTCGTCGCGATCGGCTTCGTCTGGTTCTGGCTGTACAACCCGGACAGCGGCCTGTTCAACTCCACGCTGAAGACGATCGGTATCCATGGACCGGCCTGGCTGTCCGACACCAAGACCGCGCTGATCGCGGTGATGATCGTCGCGCTCTGGCAGGGCATCGGCTACCCGATGGTGATCCTGCTGGCCGGATTGCAGAGCATCGACCAATCGCTGATCGAAGCGGCGACCGTGGACGGGGCGTCGGCCTGGCGGCGGTTCTGGGCGGTCGTCTTCCCGTTGCTGACGCCGAGCCTGTTCTTCCTGACGATCACGCAGTTCATCACCTCGTTCCAGGTGTTCGGGATCATCTACGTGATGACGTCCGGCGGGCCCAACAATGCCACCTCGGTGTTCATCTTCCAGATCTACGAGGCGGCCTTCGGGCACGGCCGACTGGGCTATGCCTCCGCGATGGGCTGGGTGCTGTTCGTCATCGTCGGCGTCGTCACCGCGATCCAGTGGCGGATGGAGAAGCGGTGGGTGCACTATGACAACTGAGGCCATCCGGGTCTTCAACCGCCCGCCGAGGCACATCCCGCGCCGCGTCGTGCTGATCGTCGTCCTGCTGTTCTTCGCGGTGGTGTTCGCGATGCCGCTGCTCTGGATGATCAGCGCGTCGCTCAAGCCGGAGAACGAAGTACTGCAGTCGCCGCCGACGTTCATCCCGTCGGAGTTCCAGTGGCGCAACTACTCGCAAGCCGGCCACGGCCTGCTGCCGTTCTTCCTGAACAGCTGCAAGCTGGCGGCGCTGAACGTCGGCTTCTTGCTGCTGTTCGCGTCGCTGGCCGGGTACGGGTTCGCCAGGCTGAACTTCGCCTTCAAGAACCTCGCCTTCGCCCTGTTGTTGTCGACGGCAATGATCCCGGGCATCGTCTACCTGGTTCCGCAGTACATGCTGTTCCGCCAGATGGGCTGGATCGACACGCACTATCCGCTCTGGGTGCCGAATGTGCTCACGCCGGTCTTCGGGACCTTCCTGCTCCGGCAGGCGTTCCGCGGTGTACCGATCGAACTGGAAGAGGCCGCGAAGCTCGACGGTGCGTCCACCTTCGGTACCTTCTGGCGGATCATGCTGCCGCAGGTGAAACCCGCGCTGGCCGCCGTCGGCGCGCTGACGTTCATGGGGTCGTGGAACGACCTGTTCGGCCCGTTGATCTTCCTCAACTCGACGCGGTTGCAGACCATGCCGATCGCGCTCGCGCTGTTCAAGGGTGAGTACTTCACCCAGACGAATCTCATGATGGCCGCCGCGACGCTGACGATCTTGCCGCCGCTGCTGCTGTTCCTGCTGGCCCAGAAGTACTTCGTCCAGGGCATCACGATGTCCGGCCTGAAAGGATAAGAATGCGGATCTCCCGGATCGAATCGATCATCCTGCTCGACAAGCTGCACATCGTGAAGGTGCACACCGACGACGGCCTGGTCGGCGTCGGCGAGGTCAGCCCGATGAACGCGCACGTCTCGCACAGCGTCGTCGAGCAGGCGCTCGCGCCGCTGCTGATCGGCGAGGAGGCGACCGACATCGAGCGGCTGTGGCGCCGGCTGTACACCAAGCCGTACAAGCTCGGGCCCGGCGGCGCGCAGCTGAACGCTGTTGCCGGCATCGACATCGCGTTGTGGGACCTGCTCGGCAAGGCAGCCGGGCTGCCGACGTACAAGCTGCTCGGCGGCAAGTACCGGCAGAGTGCGAAGGTCTACGCGAGCTCGATGTCGCGCAGCATGAGCCCGCAGCAGGAGGCCGAGCGGGCCAAGTCCTTCCAGGAGAAGGGATTCCACGGCTACAAGATCCACTCCTCGACACCGTGGATGCACGACGACGGCTTCGACCAGACGATCGCGACCGTGACTGCGGTCCGGGACCTGGTCGGCGACGACTTCCCGATTCTCGTCGACGTCAACAACGCGTACTACGAGCACACCGCGATCAAGATGGCCCACGCGCTCGAGGACCTCGGCGTGTGGCACTTCGAGGAACCGCTCGCCGCCCACGACTACGCGGCGTACGGACGGCTGGCCGATGCGGTCGACATCCCGATCGCGGCGGGGGAGCAGGAGTACACCACCTGGCAGTTCCGTGACCTGATCCAGGACGGCCGGGTGGACATTCTGCAACCGGACGTCATCAAGTGCGGCGGCATCACCGAGTTCAAGAAGATCGCGGTCCTCGCCGACACGTACACCAAGCCGATCACCGTGCACAACACGCAGCAGACGATCGGAACGTCGGCGCACGCGCACCTCTGGGTCAGTACGCCGTCCTGCGTCTATCCGCAGGAGTACAACATCGAGCACAACCCGATCCTCGACGACGTACCGATCTGGAAGAACCCGCTCCTACCGGTCAACGGCGAGATCACGCCGTGGGAACTGCCCGGTCTGGGCATCGAGCTGGACGACGACGCGGTCGCCAAGCTGCGGACCAATTGACTTCAGAGAACAGGAACGACCATGCCCGCATCAGAGATCTCCCGTCGGTCGGTACTCCGGGCCCTCGGTATCGGCGGCGGCGCGCTCGCCGCCGGACTCCCGCTCGCCGCCTGCGGCAGCAACGGCAGTGGGGGAGGAGGAAGTGGCGGCAATGCCTCGTGGATGACCTGGGACACCGAGAGCGGCACCCCGATGTACACGGTGGCGCAGAACTGGGCCAAGCAGGCCGGCAAGACCCTCGACATCCAGTCGATCCCCGGTGACGACTACGACACCAAGCTCCGGACCGTGCTGTCGTCCGGCGCGGCGCCGACCGTGATCCGGATCAACGACGACTACGTCCGCGGTTACTACGCAGAGGGCTCGCTGCTCGACCTGCGCCCGTACCTGGACAAGGACGGGATCAAGCCCGACGACTACTTCCCGGTCGCCTACAACTTCGCCAAGCAGCCGGACGGCGCGCACGCGGCTTGGCCGATCATGACCAATCCCGGCGTGCTGTACTGCAACACCGACGCGTTCGCCGAGGCCGGCGTCGAGCTGCCGCCGAAGGATTGGGCGAAGAGCGGCTGGACCTGGGACGACTTCGTCGACGCGGCGAAGAAGCTCACCAAGCCGAACGGCGAACGCTGGGGCGCGCTGGTGTTCCCGGACACGTCGCTCGAGACCGTCTTTCCGGTGAGCAACGGCAGCGACGGCATCTACTCCAAGGACGCGACCCGGTTCACGCTGGCCGAGCCGCAGGGCGCCGAGGCGATCCAGTGGGTCGCCGACCTGTCGCTCGTCCACAAGGTGCACCCGGACTTCGCCACCGTGACGGCCGGCAGGCAGACGCCGAACTGGGCGCTGGCCCAGCTCGGGACCGGGAAGGTCGCGATGCTGCTCTCGCTGACCAGCGGTATCCCGTACCTGCGCACCAACGCCAAGGTGAAGTGGGACATCTTCCCGACGCCGATGAAGGTACGCCGGACGACCGTCAACACGCTGACCGTCCTCGCGGTTCCGAAGGCCTCGAAGGATCCGGACGCCGCCTGGAGCTTCCTCAAGTACTGCGCCGGCGCGGACGCCGCGAAGTTGCTCGCGCAGTCGCGTGGGTTCATGCCGGTGGCGAAGAGCTCGTCGGCGTTGTTCGTGCCCGACGACAAGCCGCCGTCGAACCTTGCGCTGGTGACGCAGGCGCTCGACAACGCGGTGAACGAGAACTTCAGCCGCTACATCGAGCGCGCCCGCACCATCTACCGCCCGGTCCTCGACGACGTCTGGAGCGGCAAGAAGTCCGCCGAGGAAGCACTCGGCAGTGTCAAGCAGAAGGTCGAAGACGTTCTCGCGGGCAAGGGATGAGCATGAAGATCACCGACATCACCGTCGAGGTCACCTCGGAGGCCAAGGCGCATCCGGTCCGCGACGCGATCCAGTTGCTCGACCGCAACGGTGTGACCCGGGTGCGGATCGACACCGACGAGGGCATCAGCGGCGAGAGTACGACGTACTTCGGTCGTGTGGAGGCCTCGCCGGCCGTGCTGGCGAAGATCGTCAGCGAGCAACTGGGCCCCGCGATCGTCGGCGAGGACCCGACGATCATCCGGGGGATTCGCCAGAAGCTGCAGGTGCTGACCGACTATCAAGGGACGGCGGGTCTGTCGTCGTACGGGATTTCCGCGATCGACCAGGCGTTGTGGGACCTGCTCGGCAAGTCGCTGGACGTGCCGGTGTGGCAGCTGCTCGGCGCGCAGCAGACCGCGATCCCGACGTACGCGATGGTCGGCTGGCTCGAGCTCGACGTCGCCGGCCTCGAGCGGGTCGCGGCGCAGGCGATGGAGCAGGGCTTCCGGGGCGTGAAGATGAAGGTCGGCGGCGGCCCGCTGACCGAGGACGTACGGCGGATCGAGGCGGTCCGTAACGTGATCGGCGCGGACGCGGCGCTGATGGTCGACGCGAATCAGGCGTTCGGGTACGCGGAGGCGCTGCGGCGCGGGCGTGTGTATGAGGAGCTGGATTGCCGGTGGTTCGAGGAGCCGTTGCCGGCGGGTGACACCGACGGGCACGTGCGGCTGGCGGAGAAGCTGGACATCCCGATCGCCACGGGCGAGAACCGGTACGGGCAGGGGGCGTTCCGGGACCTGATCGCGCGCGGTGGTGTCGGTGTCGTGCAGCCGGATCTGCGTCGGGCGGGCGGGCTGACCGACTGCCTGGAGATCGGGCTGATGGCGGCCGGGTTCGGTGTTCCGTACGCGTCGCACGGCGGCGGGGCGCAC
>DASSDE010000538.1:0-4125 GCA_035697365.1 Kribbella sp.
GGCTTCCGCGCGGTGGTCGCGGACCTTGGGACGGTCGCCGACCCCGGCACCCTGCTCACCCACGTCGGCGGGACCGTCGTCAGCAAGGTCGGCGGGGCGGCCGGCCCGCTCTTCGGTGCGTTCTTCTTGTCGCTCGGTGACAGCGTCGGTCACAACCTGACGGTCGGGACCGAGCGGTTCGCTACAGGTCTTCGCGCCGGCCTGGCCGGGGTCGTCGCCAGAGGCCGGGCCGAGGCCGGAGACAAGACCATGTACGACGCGCTCGCGCCGGCGATCGAGGCCATGGGCAGCATCCGCGACCTGCCTGCGATGCTGCAGGCAGGTCTGCACACCGCGGAGGCTGGACGCGACGCGACGACCGGCATGCTGGCCAGAAAGGGTCGCGCCAGCTATCTGGGCGAACGCAGCGTCGGCCACCAGGACCCCGGCGCCACCTCAGCCGCGCTGCTCTTCACCGCTGCCGCGAACGCTCTCGGTTGACGACGGTCGCCCGTCGGTCTCGAGGAGCCGGAGCCAGATCTCGCTGATCGTCGGGTAGGCCGGAACCGCGTGCCAGAGGCGCTCGAGGGGGACCTCACCCGCGATGGCGATCGCCGCCGGCTGCACCAGCTCGGCCACGTCCGGACCGGCCGCGGTGAAGCCGACCAGAACATTGCGCTCGGCATCGATCACCATGCGCGCCTGCCCGCGATAGCCGTCCGCGTGCAGCGCCGCACCGGAAACGGTGCCGAGGTCGTAGTCGGCGACCCTGATCTTCAGTCCTGCCTTCGAGGCGGCTTCCGCGGTCAGGCCGACGGCAGCCACCTCGGGATCGGTGAAAACCACCTGGGTAACGGCGCGCTCGTCGGCGGTGGCCGCATGCCGTCCCCACGGGCTCAGGTCCACGCTCTGGCCCTGCGCCCGTACCGCAATCGCGTCGCCCAGAGCGCGAGCCTGGTACTTGCCGTGATGAGTCAGCAGGGCGCGCTTGTTCACGTCACCCGCGGCGTACAACCAGCCATCACCGACAGCATTGCCGGCGTCGTCGACAACACTGAGCGCATCGTCGACGTGCAGCCAGTCCCCCGGGACGAGGCCGACGTGGTCCAGGCCGACGTCCTTGGTGTTCGGCGTACGGCCAGTGGCAACGAGAATCTCGTCGGCATCGACAGACGCGCCGTCGGACAGCGTCAAGTGCACTCCTGCATCGTCCCGGCGTACCGCGATGGCATCGACCTCGAGGTGCAGCGACGCCCCGGCCTCGCGGAGCGCGGCAGTCACGTACTCACCGGCGAAGGGCTCGACGCCGGGCAGCAGCCGGGTCTGGGAGACGAGCGTGACCTGCGCGCCAAGGGCTGTGAACGCAGTAGCCATCTCTGACCCGACAACGCCACCACCGACGATCGCCAACCGGTCCGGAACCGTCTGTGCGGCGGCCGCCTCTCTGCTCGTCCAGGGCGACACGTCCGCGAGCCCCTGGATCGGCGGCAGACTGGCACTGCTGCCGGTGGCGATCACAACGGCGTGCCGCGCATGTACCTGTGTCGTCATGCCGTCGGCCTGGGTGACGGTGACCGTACGGGTCCCGTTGATACGACCGTGTCCACGCAACAGCGTGACGCCCGCATGGTTCAGCCATTCGGCCTGGCCGGAGTCGTCCCAGTTGGAAGCGAAGCGGTCCCGCCGGGCGAACACCGCGGCCGGATCCAGCGTGCCGGTCACGGCTTGGCCCGCGGCCGGCAGCGCGCGAGCCGCCCGGAGCGCAGCGGCGTCGCGGAGGAGTGCCTTGGTCGGCATGCAGGCCCAGTACGAGCACTCGCCGCCGACGAGCTCGCGCTCCACGATCGCCGCGGTCAGGCCGCCCTGGACCACCCGGTCGGCAACGTTCTCACCGACCGGTCCGGCACCGAGGATCACGACATCGAAGTGGTTCGGCCGGCTTGCCTCGGCCATGTCAGTTGGCCTTTCCGGCCAGGCGGTGCAGCCGGATCGCGGAGCTCAGGAAGAAGATGCCGCCGAGGACCGCGTACCCGGCGATGCTGGTGAGGGAGGGTTCCGGCTTGCCTGCCATCAGGACGAAGCTACCACCGGCGAGGACGGAGATGCCGCCGCTGAGGATCATCGGCCACTGCCCGCCGAGCCGGTAGCGCAGGATCGCGACGATCAGCTGGACGATGCCGGCGGTGATCGCCCAGGCGCCCCACACGCGCAGGACGGCCGGGATGCCGGAGGCGGCCGCCACGGCCAGGCCGACGGTGGCGAGCAGGCTCAGCACCATGTTGACGTAGAGCGGGGACTTCGGGCGGGCGCTCCCTGCGGTCCGGAAGTCGATCACGGCCGCGGCGACGTCGAAGAGCGGATAGATGACCAGCAGTACGGCGGCTGCCGGGTTGATCGTCTTCGCGATCGCCATCGTCAGCACCGCCCAGACGACGGCGAAACCGAAGCGGGAGTAGTACAGGGTCCGCAGCGACTTGGTCGCCGCGGTCGTGCCGGCTGCGGTCGCTGCGCCCGTCGCGCCGAGGGTTTCGTATGAACTGGACACCAGGGTCCCTCTCTCCAAGATATAGATAGAACGATCGGTACACTTGGAGCGTGCAGCATGGACTCGATCGTTGTCAAGACCGATCGTTCTATCTGCTAGCCTCGAACGGCAGGTCAAGGGATGGGAGAAGTGAGATGTCGGAAGCACGGCTGCGGCTGCTCAACACGGCGACCGGGCTCTTCTACGCCGACGGGATCCACGCGGTCGGGGTCGATCGGGTGATCGCCGAGGCGAAGGTCACGCGCGCCACGCTCTACCGGCACTTCCCGAGCAAGGACGACCTGATCGTCGCGTACCTGACCCAGACCGACGAGGCCCTCCGCGCGCGGCTCGCCGCGGCGCGGACCAAGGAGGCGAGCCCGGCCGACGTGATTCGTGCGGTCGCGCGGTCGATCGCCGACGACATCCAGCAGTCCGGGTTCCGCGGCTGCGCGTTCCTGAACGCCGCGGCCGAGTACCCCGATCCGGCGTTCGCAGTGCACCAGGCGGTCCTGCGGCACCGGGAGTGGTTCCTCGCCACGATGACCGAGCTGTTCACCGACCTCGGCAAGATCGACGCCGGCCCCGCCGCCCGGCACTTCGTGATGCTCCGCGACGGGGCGATGGCCGCCGGTTGCCTGACGGACCCGAAACCGATCGGCGAGACCTTCCTGCGCGGCGTCGAGGGACTCCTCACCTACCGCAGCCGCGAGTGACCTGATCCCGGGTGAGCCGCGCAATGCGGCACGGACGGCACCTGCGCTTGTACGGTGGGCTCAGGACGTACTCGTCAGAAGGAGTAGCGCGATGGCCAGGGCGTTGATCGTGGTTGATGTGCAGAACGACTTCTGCGAGGGCGGCAGCCTGGCGGTCGCGGGCGGCGCCGATGTCGCGTTCCGGATCGGCGAGCTGCTGCACCACTGGCACGAGGCCGATCCCGACGAGCGCCAGTACGCGTACGTCGTGGCGACCCGAGACCACCACATCGACCCGGGCGACCACTTCTCCGACCACCCCGACTACGTCGACTCCTGGCCGCGGCACTGTGTGGCCGGCACCGACGGCGTCAGCTTCCATCCGAACCTGGATCCGCAGCCGTTCGACGCGATCTTCGACAAGGGCGAGTACGCCGCCGCCTACTCCGGCTTCGAGGGCAAGTCCCACGAGGGCGGCCACAGCCTCGCCGACTGGCTGCGTGGCAAGGGCGTCACGGACGTCGACGTCTGCGGTATCGCGACCGACTACTGTGTCCGCGCAACCGCCCTCGACGCCCACAAGGAAGGGTTCGGCACGACGGTCCTCACCGACCTGACCGCCGGAGTCGCCGAGACCAGCACCGGCAAGGCCCTGGCCGAGCTCCGCAACTCCGGCGTCAACCTCACCTGACGCCTCAGACCTGGCCGGCCTTCTCCAGGGCGGTGCAGCAGGTGTTCACGATCAGCCGGGTGACGTTGTAGGGGTCGATGTTCGCGTTCGGCCGCCGGTCCTCGATGTAGCCCTTCTTGTCGACCTCGACCTGCCACGGGATCCGGACCGAGGCACCCCGGTCGGAGACGCCGTAGCTGTAGGCGTCGTGCGGGGCGGTCTCGTGGGCGCCGGTCAGCCGCTCCTCGATGCCGTCG
>DASSDE010000539.1:0-4584 GCA_035697365.1 Kribbella sp.
CCGGGTCGCCGCGACCGGGTCGCTGTCGCACCGGATCCGGCTGCCCGGGCCGAAGGACGAGTTCCGGGAGCTGTCCGACGCGTTCGACACGATGCTCGCGCAGCTCGAGGCTCACGTCGCCGAGCAGCAGCGGTTCGCCGCGAACGCCTCCCACGAGCTCCGGACGCCGCTGGCGATCACGCAGACGCTCCTCGACGTGGCCCGCAACGACATGAACCACGACAACGACGTACTGGTCGACCGGCTGCGCGCGGTCAATGCCCGGGCGATCGACCTGACCGAGGCGCTGCTCGTGCTCAGCCGCGCCAACCAGCGGTCGTTCGGCCGGGAACGCGTCGATCTGTCTCTGATCGCGGAGGAGGCGACGGAGACGCTGCTCCCGCTCGCCGAGAAGAACGGCGTCACGATCGAGACCAGGGGCGAGCAGGCCCCGACCGTCGGCTCACCCGCGCTCCTGCTGCAGCTGATGACGAACCTCGTGCACAACGCGATCGTCCACAACGTCGCGGACCACGGCAGCGTGTGGGTCACCACCAGGGTCGACACGCCGACCGTGGTCCTCACTGTGGAGAACACCGGCGAGCAGCTCGCTCCGCACGTGATCTCTACGCTGGTCGAGCCGTTCCAGCGTGGCAGCGAACGCATCCGTACCGATCACCATGCAGGCGTCGGTCTCGGCCTCGCCATCGTCAAGAGCATCACCAGAGCTCACGACGGCACCCTCACCGTCACCCCCCGCGAACAGGGCGGCCTCCGGATAACAGTCGAGCTGCCTGCCTGATCTATCGCGGGGTGAGCAGGCAGAACTCGTTGCCCTCGGGATCGGAGAACACGGTCCACGGGACGTCACCCTGCCCGATGTCCAGATCGGTCGCTCCGAGCGCTCGCAGGCGGTCGGCCTCGGCCGCGTGGTCGTCATCGGGGTACGGGCGCAGGTCGAGGTGGATGCGGTTCAGCCCGGTCTTCGCGTCCGGCGTCCGGATGAACTCCAGGTAGGGCCCGACGGCCTTGGCGGAGCGCAGTACGGCCTGGTCGTCGGTCACCGTGTGCACGGTCCAGTCCATCGCCTCACCCCAGAACCCGGCCAGCTTGCGCGGATCCACGCAGTCGACGACCACCGCGGCCACTGGACCGGTGTCACGGTAGACCGGCCGCGGCTCGAGCACGCAGAACTCGTTGCCTTCGGGGTCGGCGAGCACTGTCCATGGGACGTCACCCTGCCCGATATCGAGCGGGGTCGCGCCCAGGGTCCGCAGCCGGGTGACCAGCTCGGCCTGATGGTCCGCGGAGGTGGACGCGAGATCCAGGTGCACCCGGTTCTTCACGGTCTTGGGCTCGGGCACGGTGAGTACGTCGATGTAGACGGCGCGCGGGTCCGGGTACGTCAGACCGGGCGGCTCGAGGTTGGTCTCGTCGGGATTGTCGACCGTGACCTCCCACCCGAGCGCCTCCGCCCAGAACCGCCCGACCGCCGACTTGTCGTACGCCTTCACCGACACCTGCACCAGTCGAACAGCCATCTGCCCAGCCTAGTGCCCTGGTGATCAGTGCGTGATGGTGATGGACGTGCCGGACGGGGTGCCGGGGTGGGTCAGCCAGAGGATCTTCAGGTCGGGGTCGTAGTGGTGGTCGACGTTGACCGCGGTCGGCTCCTGGGGAACCCTGATCGCCGTGGTGACCTGGACGCCTCGGGGTGCCTCGCAGGTGAAGGAGGTTGTGGCGTCGTCCTGGTGCCAGTCGGCGATCCGGCCTGCGGAGGCGAGGACCGGTACGTCGTCGTACGTCAGGTCGCGTAGCCAGGTCAGCTCACCCGGGCCGAGCTCGCGGCGACGGACAACCGGCAGCTCCGGGTCGAGCAGGTCGAGGTAGGTGCCCTCGACAACATGTGAACCGCCGGCCTCCTCGAGCACGGCACCGATCAGGTACGGACCGCGCTGGACCCCGAGCCAGTTGGTGGGTTCCCAGGTGTGACCGCCGGCCTCGGCCAGCTCGCGGAGCGCGGCGACCAGGGAGGAAGGTGCGGAGGTGAAGTCGGCCGGACGGGAGGCCACGAAGCGGACGCGACCCGCACCGACCGGCTGGATGTCGTCGCGCTTCCGGTCGGCGCCCAGCGCCTCGGCGAGATGGTCGGCACAGGTCTCGTAGCGACCGGTCCACCACGAGCGGATCTCGTGGTACGGGTCCGCGCCGTCGCCGACGTACAGCAGGCTGCCGCCGCGGTTGACCCACCCGGACAGCGCGTAGTGGATGCTCGGTGCGAGCGGCTTCTGGAACTCGTAGCTCAGGACGAGTACGTCGACGTCGTCCAAGGCGTCGGGGGTGTCGATCACGTTCTCCAACTGCACCGGCGCGACGCGCTGACCCTCGAACAGCGGAGGCAGGGCCAGGCCGTAGAAGTCCGAGAAGTGCAGTTGCTCGCGACCCTCCAGTGCGAGCGCGTCCTGCAGGCCGTCGTAGTGCCCGCTCTCACCACCGGGGGACCAGCGCTGGAACATTGCCGTGTCCGAGAGCGCGATCCCGACCCGCGATCCCTCGTGCGCCCAGTGGACGTCGGGCTGGTCGAGGTCGCGGAGGCTGTTCATCGCGATCAGATAGCTGGTTGCCGTGGTCGGCGGGATGAGCTCGCGTTCGGTGGAGCCTTCACGCAGGTACGGGCGGTTGAAGATCCGGTTCGGCCACGGCGCGACCTCGTACCGGGAGACGCCCGGGTGCAGCAGCGAGGCGACCAGGGTGCGCTGGTAGTTGGCCAGGTAGTCCTCCCAGGTCCGGTCCGGGTGGTCCTCGATCGGGTCGTGCAGGAACCACATCCGGCGGTCCGTACCGCGGGTCAGGTCCTGCGCGATCCCGTACTCGAGGTAGGCGGTCTCGAACGTACGCTCGGCGGTTTTCCCGTCGTACACGTTCGGCGTCCGGGACGTGCCGGTCCAGACCTGCGCGATCGCGCCGTCGATCGAGGGCAGGGTACGCAGCCGCGATTCGGGGCTGATGATCTGCCACTGGGTGTAGTTCAGGAGGCTGTGCGTCGGGACGTAGAAGTGCACCTGGCGTCCCTGCCGGAGGGCGTCGTCACGCAGTACCGAGGTGACGCGGTCGAGGCTGCGGGACAGCAGGTGCTGCTTGAGCTGACCGGAGCGGAAGTGCGCCTCGGGGGTGCTGTGCGGAGGCTGCCACGGCTCCTTGAAGTACGCCTCCCACTCCCGCTTGAACGACTCCGAGTAGCCGGCCCGGGACCAGAACTCCGGCTCCTCGAGGTGGATGCCCTCGACGCCGAGCTCGATGATCGGCCGCAGCTTCTGGACCAGGTACTCCGTGAAGCCGAACGTCGGCACCATGTACGGGATGTCGGCGCTGTGCCCGTGCAGGATCGGCGAGCCGTCGCCGGCGGTCTGCGCGTCGGCCCAGTGGTCGCTGCCGTCCCAACGCCCGTCCAGATAGTCCTGGTACGTACCCCAGGAGATCCCGGTCATCAGATGCACCCGGTAGCCGGCCTCCCGCCAGCGTGCGATCCGCTCCGCCGTGGTGTCGTTCAGCCCGTACACCATGACGAAGTCCGTCCGCAGATCGATCGATGCGTCGTACGCCGCCTGCTCCTGAAACCCGGTCGCCTCACGGTCCCTGTGCGTCATATGCATCAACCCTGTCGGCTGTGCGACCGAGAATCCAGCGCCTTGTCAGGAACTGGACACCTGCTCCTCGTCGTAGAGAGCGGAGATCCAGAGATGGGCGAGGGTGTCGATCAGGGTCTGGCGGTCGTCGAAGGGCGGGATGCCGCAGGCGGCGAGGTAGTAGAGGCGCTCGCCGGTCCAGGTGAGGGTCGCGGCGAGGGCCGGGACGTCGACGTTGCGGAGTTTGGCGGCAACCGCCGGGTCCGCCTGGCGGTCGGCCTCGATGCGGGCGATGGTGGCCTCGGTGAACGTGGCCATCTGGGCGAGCCACAGCTCGCGGAGCTGCGGGTCGGAGGCCCAGCTCTCCACGATGGCGCGCAGCACGGCGGCGTTGGCCATCCACAGATCGGCACCGCCCTCGATGCCGGCCCGTAGCGTCTGGCGCGGACCTGCCTGCGCCCGGACCCACGGCTCGGCGACCTCGTGGCCGGCACCGACCGCATCCCGCACCAGATCGGCGAGCACCGCCTGCTTACCGGCGAAGTAGAAATAGAAGCTCGCGCGCGAAACCCCTGCCGCGGCGATGATCTCCGCGACGCTGAGCGTGTCGAACGTGCGCTCGCGGAGCAGCTCGCGGAGCGCGTCGAGGATCCGGTCGCGCAGCTCGGCGCCGTTCTGCTGGGGGTCGTCCCGTCGGGCCATCACCCGGTGCACCTTAGCAAACAAAGCGTCTAGACGGTATGACCAGACAGACTGTATGGTCATGCTCATGACACAGCTTGCCGTCCATCTCGTCGTGAACGACCCCGACGCCGCGGCCTTCTGGTACGCAGAGGTTCTCGGCGCCGAGGAGACCAGTCGCGTCCTCCTTCCCGACGGCCGTCCGCTCACCGTCGAGCTCCGCGTCGGCGACACCGTGCTGGCCGTCGCGGGCGAGTGGCCCGATCGCGGCCAGCGCACCCCGGCGTCCCTCGGTGGT
>DASSDE010000540.1:0-3178 GCA_035697365.1 Kribbella sp.
TGGCGGTGATCGCCGACCGGCTGCACGCTCCGGCGGTCCGGATCGTCGGCGACAACCTGGACCGGATGGCGCTCGCCACCGAGGCGGCGCTCGCGGCCGGGCTCGACGTGTGGTTCTCGCCGATGCCGATCGATCTGGAACCGGCCGAGTTCATCGCCTGTCTCGCGGACGGTGCCGCCCGTGCCGAGACCTTGCGGAAGGCCAGTGCGTCCGGCGAGGTCGTGATGGTGCTCGGGTGTGAGCTGTCGTTGTTCTGCAAGGGTTTCGTGCCGGGCGAGACCTCGCAGGAACGGATCGCGGCGATGTCGGATCCGGCGACCTGGACCGATCCGGCGAAGGTCACCGCGCTGCAGGCCGGGTTCGCGCGCTGGGCCGGCGTCCAGGAGGAGCTGGCCGCCGCCGCCCGGGAGGTGTTCACCGGCCGGATCACGTACGCCGCCGGGATGTGGGAGGACGTCAACTGGGACCTCTTCGACATCGTCGCCGTCGACGCGTACCGGGATGTCCAGAACGCCGCGGCCTTCTCCGAGCAACTGGCGGCGCGGTCCAAGTGGGGCAAGCCGGTGGTGGCGACCGAGTTCGGTTGCTGCGCGTACCGAGGCGCCGCCGACCGGGGCGGGAGCGGCTGGTCGATCGTCGACACCTCGGTCGATCCGCCGGTCGTCACCGGCTCCCACGAGCGGCGGGAGGAGGAACAAGTGGAGTATCTGATCGACCTGGTCGAGGAGTTCGACCGGATCAACCTCGCGGCCGCGTTCTGGTTCAGCTTCGCCGGCTTCGAGCTGCCGCACCGCCCCGACGACCCGGAGCACGACCTGGATCTGGCGGCATACGGCCTGGTGGCCGTCGACGACGACGGGAACTGGCAGCCGAAGCAGGTCTTCGGCAAGCTCGCCGAGCTGAACAACTGAACCACCGGGTACATTTGACCGCATGCTGACAGCGAAGGGTGCGGCGACGCGGGACCGGATCGTGGCGGCCGCCGCGGCCGAGATCCGCGAGCGCGGGATCAGCGCGGTGAAGCTCGACGACATCGGCCGCCGCAGCCGGACCGGGAAGAGCCAGCTCTTCCACTACTTCCCGGACGGGAAGGAGCAGCTCCTGCTCGCGGTCGCCGAGCGCGAGGCCGAGCAGGTGCTCGTCGACCAGGAGCCACACCTCGGGCAGCTGACCACGTGGGACGCCTGGCGCGAGTGGCGGGACGCCGTCGTCGAGAAGTACCGGCGGCAGGGCGTGAACTGTCCGCTCGGCGTACTGATCACCGAGATCGGCCGCCATACGCCCGCCGCACAGGCGGTGACCGGTCAACTGCTCGCGCAGTGGCAGCGCCGGCTCCAGCAGGGGATCGAGGAGATGCAGGCCGCGGGCGCGATCCGCGCCGACGTGGATCCCGCCCGGGCCTCTGCCGCTCTGGTCGCCGCGATCCAGGGTGGGGTCGCGATCCTGATGTCGTCAGGCTCCGCGACCCATCTGGAGTACGCGCTCGACCTGTGCCTGGACTACCTCAGCGCCAGTTGACGACCGGCGTCCGGTAGCCCGCCGGCTTGTCGGAGACCTTCGCGCCGGGGCTGACCATCCAGCCCTGGTACTCCGGCGTGAACATCCGGTACACCGATGTCGGCGGTACGGCGCTCGCCTCGTCGAGGACCTTGCGTAGCTGTGCCGGCAGCTCGAAGCCGAGCGCCGCGATGCTCGACTCGAGCTGCGCCGGGGTGCTCGCGCCGACGATCGCGGAGGCGATCCCGGGCTGGGTCGCCGCCCAGTTCACCGCGACCTGCGCCATCGTGACACCGAGCTTGTCCGCCACGTCCCGGACCGCCGGCAGCAGTTCCCACTGCCGGTCGGTCCAGCTCTGCCCGGCTGCGCCGGCACCGGTCAGCCGCCCGTCACCGGACATCGTCTTCGCCTCGTCCCGCTCGTACTTCCCGGTCAGGAAGCCGGCGCCGAGCGGGCTCCATGCCGTCACCCCGAGCCCGAGCCGCTGCGCCATCGGTACATGCTCGGTCTCGATCCCGCGGTCGATCAGCGAGTACGGCAGTTGCAGGCTGACCATCGGCGTCAGCGCGTGTGCATCGGCAAGCGTCTGCGCACGAGCCGCGTACCAGGCGGGGACGTCGGACAGCCCGGCGTACCGGATCTTGCCGGCCCGGGCGAGGTCGTCGAGGGTCCGCAGTACCTCGTCGACCGGGGTGATGCGGTCCCAGGTGTGCAGCAGGAACAGGTCGACGTAGTCGGTGCCGAGCCGGCGCAGCGAGTCGTCGAGGGCCCGGATCAGGTGCTTGCGGCTGTTGCCGCCGGCGTTCGGATCGCCGCTGTCGACACTGTTGGTCGCCTTGGTGGTGAGCACCATCCGCTCCCGGACGCCGGCCTCGGCGATCAGCCGGCCGACGATCCGTTCGCTCTCGCCCGCGGTGTAGAAGTCGGCGGTGTCGATGAAGTTGCCGCCGGCCTCGAGATAGGCCCGGAAGATCGCCCGCGCCTCGTCCTCGGTCTTGCCGTACGGCGCGTGGAATCCGTCTTGCCCGAAGTTCATGGTGCCCAGTGCGAGCCGGCTGACGCGCAGTCCGGACCGCCCGAGCAGGTAGTAGTCGTCAAGTGCCATGACCACAGCGTTGCTCGAGAAAAATGGACCAGCAAGTACAAACCCCGCGGCTCCGGTGTGGAAGGATTCCGGCGTGCGCTTGTCTGAACAGCAGCGGAGTGAGCTGGAGCGGTTGGCGGCGGAGGTGGTGCCGGGGGAGGAGTGGCACCGTGCGGTCGCCGGGTTCGTCGAACGGGTGCTGAGCGAGGATCGGCCGGACTGGGCCGATCGGGTCTCGCGGGCGCTGGCGGATCCGGAGGACGTGGACCGCCCCTGGCTGATTCGGTTGATCGCCCAGGGGTACTACGCGGAGCCGTCGACCTGGGCATCGGTGGGGTGGCGGACCGGGGAGTACGCCACGGTGCAGACCGATCTGCAGGTGACCCCGCGCGCGGCGTTGGCGGAGCGGTACGACTGTGTCGTCATCGGGTCCGGCGCCGGTGGAGGTACGGCGGCGCAGGTGCTCGCGGAATCGGGCCGGTCGGTGCTGGTCGTCGAGCTGGGCAGCTATCCGTCGACGGACACGCTTGCGCACGACCACCTCCGGAACCCGCGGTCGGTGCTCGGGCTGCCGGCGCCGACCGATCCGGATCCTGC
>DASSDE010000541.1:0-4039 GCA_035697365.1 Kribbella sp.
GTCAACGGGTACGACCCTGGCACCGTCGACTGCTTCTCCAGCAAGCTCCCCAGAACCCGCTGCTCCTCGACATCCAACACCGGAAGTCCACTCACTCCGCCGACCCTAAACGCTCCCAGGCCCATCTCAGAACGCTCACCACCATCCACTACCGCACAACCTGCGGGGGCGGTAGTGGATGGTGATGAGGGGGCGAGGTTTAGCCGGGCTGGTGGGACTCGGGGAGGATCAGCGGCTCGAAGGCGGTGCCGTTGCTGGTCGGGCAGAGAGTGTTGGAGACGACGCCGGACCCTGCGCAGTGGGTGCAGAGGCCGTCGTGCCAGGAGTCGCCGGAGAGGGCCTGGTGTGGGCGCGGGTAGTGGGTGTCCGGGAGGTAGCACTCGGCGCCGGTGACGGCGTGGATGCGAGCGCACAGGTCTTTGCCCAGGCCCCTGGAGGGTTCGCTCACGGTCGGGATCTCCTCACAGCAGGTGGTGCAGGGTGATTCAGGGTGATTCAGGGTGATTCAGCGTGATTCAGCGTCGTTCGGCTTGAGGTGGGTTGGTCAGCTGGCTTGCATCCAGGGCTGGGTCAGGACGGACTGGGGGTCGGTGGTTGCGGTCAGGACCGGGCTGGTGGAGAGCCGGAGGCTGGCTTCGACCTGGGTGTAGAAGGTGTCGACGGCGCGGATCAGGTCGTCTGCCTCCCGGGTGCTGACGGCGCGCTCGAGGCCGGCCTCGGCGGCGGCACGCTGGGCGGCGCCGGCGGCGAAGAAGGTTGCCCACTCGCCGAACTCCGGTGCGACCTGGGCGAGCAGCACCCACGCGTTGCGCTGGACTTTGCGGCGGCTGCCGGAGACCGGGCGTGCACGGACAGCGAGGACCGCAGCCGCGACCCGGAGCGCTGCGACGTGCGCGCTCGAGTAGCGGATCAGGTGGTCAGTGGTCTCGGTTGCCTCGGCCAAGGCGGCCCGGGCACGGAACAGCTCGCGGCTGGCCGCGCCGGCCGCGGCCGACGATACCGGTGAAACTGTCATCGGTCGGTCACCCTCTCCAGTTGCCAACGGCCCGAGTGTGGGTCGTGAGCCAGATCGAACATCTCTTGCCGTCCGGATCGTCCGCATCCGGCTTCCACCCGGAACACCGAGCGCTCCGGTCCCCATTCCGCGTCCAGCACCCCGACCGCGGCCGGCGTCCGGGACGACGGCATCGAAGAGAGCGTGGCAGCGGCGCGTGCACGGGGGGTCTGCGCCGCTGCCAGCCCGGCCGGGTGGGTCCGGGTGGGACGGGTGCGCGCCGCCGAGCAGACCTCGGCGACCGTGGCCGCGTCGATCCGGGCGAGCGAGTCGTCGGTTGCCGTCCGGCGGGAACCGGACGCGAGCACGGAACGGGTCCCAGCCGTCGCGTCCATCCGGACGAGGGAGTCGTCGGTTGCTGTCCGGCGGGCGTCGGAGGCGAGCGCGGAACGAGTCCCGACCGCTGCCTCGGCGAACGGGTCGTGTGTCTGGCCGGTGCCGATCACGCCGCGCTCCCACCAGGCGGCCGTCTCGGTCCACTGCGACCTGATGGTGCGGACCCGCCACAGGCGGCCGCGCCAGAGGAACTGGTCGGGGGTCTGCACACCGTCCACAGCCACCGTGTGCACCTCGACGGCGTCGTCGAACTCCCACATGCTCCATCGCCTCCTGTGAACCAATTGCTTCCCCTGACCGGTGGCCCGGCGGGTGTGCACGGGGTGGGGGTCGAGGACCACCCCGGTGCCCGGCCCGCCGGGGCCACCGGATTCCGATGCGGCCGCAACTCCGCACCGGAGTCGTCCAGCTGCCCGGCTCGCCTCGAACCGGTCTCCCGACGAAACCGGGATCGAGGCAATCGAACATCTGTTCGAACAATGGAAGCGTATCGTCGCCCGCCGACAGTCGTCAACGGCCCCAGGGCGTGTCTCCTGATCCCGCGCCGTAGCGAGGAGGTGCTCGGTGCGGTAGCTCGGCGCGCGGGGGCGAAGGTCTCGATGCGGAGCATCGTGGCCTTTGCACCCGTGCGGCGAGGTGCCGTACCGAGTGCCCCGCAGTAGGCGTGGGATTGGGAGACACGCCCTAAGGCCGGCGCGTCGCCGGACGGGCCCGACTGCCGCCAGACTGGGAGGCCGAGGACGGAGGGACGAATGCGGAAACGAACAGCCGAAATCGCCACGGCGGCGGTTGCCGTCGTGGTGGCAGCGGTCGCGCTGCCGCTCTTCCAGCCGTGGCGGCTGCTCACCGACAAGGTTGTCGACGAGGCGCTCCCCGGCACTGCTCCGATCTCCACGACTTCATCGTCGACGACGCCACCGACAATTTCCGTCGAGCAGCCGGAGCGGACGCCGATTGTCAAGGCCGGACCGAAGATTCTTCTGACCGGGAAGCTGATCACTCACGAACACCGGACCTCCGGGACGGTCGCGGTCGTCGCGCTCGCCGACGGTCGCCGGATCCTCCGGATCGAGAATCTCGACACCTCCGACGGCCCCGACCTCAAGGTGTGGCTGAGTGACGCCCGGGTCGCGCCCGGCCGCGCGGGCTGGCATGTCTTCGACGACGGCCGGTACCGCAGCCTGGGCAGCCTCAAGGGCAATCACGGCAACCAGAACTACGTGATCCCTCAGGACGTACGGCTGGAGAGCTTCCGCAGCGTCGCGATCTGGTGCGACCGGTTCAACGTCTCGTTCGGCGCGGCCGCGCTGGCATGAGCTGTCCGGTCACCACCTAAGCTCAGCGGGGTGAGCAGTCATCCCAATGTGCAGAAAGTGGCGGCCGCACTGCAGGCCGCCGGGGCCACCGGTGAGATCGTGATCCTGGACGAGGCGGTGCCGACCGCAGCGGCCGCGGCGGCCGAGCTCGGGTGCGAGGTCGGCGCGATCGCCAACAGTCTGATCTTCGACGGCGACGGCGCCCCGGTGCTGATCCTGACCTCGGGCGCGCACCGCGTGGACACCAAGAAGGTCGCCGCCGAGCTCGGAATCGCGAAGCTGAAGCGGGCCACGCCGGAGTTCGTGAAGCACCACACCGGTCAGTCGATCGGCGGTGTCGCGCCGGTCGGGCATCCGGGCCGGGTCCCGACGTACGTCGACACCGCGCTCGAGCAGTACGCCGTGATCTGGGCCGCGGCGGGCATCCCGCACTCGGTGTTCCCGACGACGTACGGCGAGCTGCTCAAGCTCACCGACGGCCAGGAGATCGTCGTCAACTGAGGACGGCCGGAATCGCCGTCCGCGCGAACCGGCGAGCAAGCATGGCGCGGGTGTGCCGCCACCACGGCCCGGTCCGGTGACCCGGGCCGTAACGGCGGCGCCGGATGTCCTCGACGACGTCGGCCGGCGCCCCGAGCCGGGGCAGGACGTCGAAGGCCGCCCGCTTCGTGATCAGGTCGCCCGTTGCCAGCGTCACGTGGGCACGGGCGATCGTCAGCAGGCACAGGTCGACCCAGACGTCGTTGTACCAATGGCCGCGCTTGCGGGTGACCGGCAACCAGAACTCCCGCAGGTCACGACGGACGAAGTCGAACAGCTCCTGGTCGCTGACGGCGGGCAGCAACTCGGCCGGTGCCGGGCCGAAGAGCGTCCGGTTGCCGATGGCAAGCTCTCGCCGGGTCACCGGCGTCACGGGCCGATCGAAGTACTTCTGGTGGGCGAACGTCGGATGCCGTACGGACAGGTCGGCGAGATCCGTCATGTAGGAGCAGTGCAGCTTCGCGGCGAGCGGATTCGCCTGGATGAGCTCGCGATGCACGTCCTCGACGGCGGGCGGTGGCGGGGACGAAACCACTACGATCACGTCCAGGTCGCTGTGTCCCAGCTGGTAGTCCCCCAGCGCCAGTGAGCCGTGCAGCCAGACCGCGCGGACATAAGCGACCGAGCGTACGGACGTAACGAAGCCGTCCAGCAGTCGCTGGACGGCTTCGTCGATCACGCGGACAGACTAGACGGCAGGACGGACGTCCACGTCGGCAGCCCGTACGTAGGCCATCCGGTGCCCGAACCAGATCTGGTAGTACCTGTCCTTGCCCTGCACCTGCACGTGGTC
>DASSDE010000542.1:0-4099 GCA_035697365.1 Kribbella sp.
CTTGACGACGATCTGCGCCAGGCCGGAACGGTCCCGCAGGATCAGGAAACTGACGGCTGCGAGCCGTCGTCTTCGGTGCACCCAGCCGGCCACCGTGACGGACTGGCCTACTGCTGAGGGGATCTCATGGCTGAGAATGCGCATCTGCTGTTTCACCTCCAGGTCATTTCTCGAACCCCGGAGGTGTGGGCGAAGGGGAATCTCGCGGTGCCACCACACCTTCACCGGACCTGTACAGCTCGCGACGGTCCGGCCTCTTGCACAGCAGTCGCTCGGGAGTGTCTTCGCCACCGCTGCGCGTATCGCCTTCTCAGCTACCGGCGACTCTCTCGGACGTGCAGTACGGCGCTACTTGGTTCCGTCAGCGCGAACACCAACCAGGATAGGGGATCGCGCAACCTGGTTTCAGCGCCGGGACTGTGAGGGTGGGATCTGCGCCGTGTCGGTGTCCTCGCGGCCGCCCACCCTGGCGTGCACGGTGAGCTGGTTGTTGGACCCGGTCCCGGGCAACCACGCGTTCCACTCCGAGTTGAGCGGCTTCTTGTAGTTGTTCGTCCAGCAGGTCGCGCGGTGGATGTCGCTGGTCCGGTCGCAGGTCCAGCCCAGGTCCCACGACGGCAGGAAGGTCAGGTTGCGGCCCCACGAGATGTCGAGCTCGACCCGCCGGCCCTGCGCGCCGTTCACCTTCAAGAACCTGTTGTAGACAAAGGGATCCGGGTCGGTGTGCGGGGTCGGCGTGATGATCTGCAGCAGCGACTCGTCCTGCTGCAGGGCCGGCAGCACCTCGGAGTCGACGTCGCTGACCAGGTCGGCCTTCGCCGTCACGGTGAACGTTCGCGCCGCGGCCGAGGATTTGTCCGGTACGTCGAAGCTCGCCGGCAACGGAGCCGGCTTGTCCGGGTTGGCCGCCGTACAGGTCGCGGTGGATCGCGAGCACTTCCAGCCGGCCGGGCTCGCGGCGATCGGCCACTCCAGCGCGGAGCCGTACGTGAGCTTCAGCGTCACGCTGGTCCGGCCGGTGCGCGGGGCAACGGTCAGGATCCGGTGGTGTACGTCCGGATCGGCCTTGCCGTCCACGATCTTGAGCAGGTTCTCGTCGGTGCTTGCCGCCGCGTTCACGGTCGCCGAGTCGTCGTCGTACAGCCGGCCGGTGCGGGCCGAGACGGTGAACGTCCGTTCCGCGGCGGTGCCGCCGGTCGGTGCGGCGAACGTGACCGCCATCGGTTGCGGGTTCGTGGGGCTGCTCGCCGTGCATTTGCCGGTCGACCGCATGCAGGTCCAGCCGGGCGGGTTGCCGGCCAGCGGCCACTCGAGCTCGCTGCCGTACTTGAGGCCGATCACCACCGGGTTCTTGTTCCCGGCGGGGGTCTTGATCGTGATCGTGAACCGCACGCCGTCAGCTTGGGCGCCGCCGGCCTGCGCGGACCGGACCTCGGCGGTCTGGGCACCGTCGGCTCGCGCGGACCGGGTCGTCGGGCGGTCCGCCGGCGCGGGGCCGCCGCCGCCGTGCGGGATGCTGATCGTCACCAGGCCCTCGTCGAGGACCGGCGTCGTCGGAGTCGGCTTCGGCGGCGTGCTCGGCGGAGGTGTCGGCGTCGGTACCGGCGTGGTCGGCGCCGGTGTGGTGGGCGCAGTCGTCGGTGCGGTCGTAGGGGCCGTGGGCGGTGCCGTTGTCGGCTTGGTCGACGGTGGCTTCACGGTCGGCGGCTGCACTGTGGGTGGTTGCACCGTCGGCGGCTTGACCGGCGGTTGCGTCGGGTTGGTCCCCGGCGGTTGCGCCGACTGGGTCGGTTTGGCCGGCTGGTCGATCGCGGCCGGGGGAGTGTCGTTGCCGGTGAGCGCCATCGCCGCCAGGACCGCGGCGACTGCGACGACCACCACGGCACCGGCGCCGACCGCGGTGCGGGTGCTGTTCTCGGTGACCTTGCGCCAGCCGGTGACGAAGAAGCCGACCAGGCCGATCTTCGCTCCCGAGGCGGCAGCCAGGTAGCCGAGGCCCGCGGTGCCCAGCAGGGCCGGGGCAAGCAGCGCCGGCAGCGCACTGTTGACCTCGACGAGCTCGAGGTACACGGCGGTGCACTTGGCGCAGTCGTCCAGGTGCTCGCGGACGTTCTTGTTCTCGCGCTTGGTGAGGCCGCCACGCACGTACGCACCGAGGCGCTCGGTCGTCCAGCGGCAGCGGTCGCCCGCGACGTCGGCCAGGTGCTGCTGCAGGTACGCCTGCCGCAGGCCCTCGCGGGCCCGGTAGGCGAGCGCGGACACGCCGTTCGCGGTCATGCCGAGCAGCGGCGCGATCGCGGCCGGCTTCTCGCCCTCGACCTCGGTGTGCCACAGCACGGCCTGCCAGCGCTCCGGCAGGCTCGCGAACGCCTTCGCCGCCGCACCGCTCTCGAAGCCGGTGACGGTCGGGTCGTCGAACGTCTCCGGCTCCCGCTCGTACGCGGCGATGTCGCCGGTGGACTGCACCTTCTTGCCGGAGCGGATCCGGTCGACGTGCACCCGCCGGACCGTCGTCAGCAGGTAGGCGCGGAACGAGACGTCCGGGCCGCCGCCGGCGCGGAGCGCGTCCAGGACCTTCGAGAACGCGTCACTGGCCAGGTCGTCGGCGTCGTTGGCCGGGACGAGCTGGCGGGCCATCCGTTCGGCGGCATGGTGGTGCCGCGCGTACAGCTCGCCGTACGCCTCCAGGTCGCCGTTGCGGACGCGCGCGATCAGCTCGGCGTCGCTCGGTGCATCCGGCTGACCGTCCGGCGTCTCCATCCGTCTCCCCGTGGCTCTGTGACAACTCTCCGTGCGGCAACGTGACGGTGCGTCACTTTTAGTTGCCGAGGACAAGGCTCCCACGTGTGACGCCCGAACGCATCATCTCTGACGCGGGAACTGTGCCTCTTTCCTTACGACAGCGCCAGTCCCGAAGTTACGCGAAAAAAAGTGCCGAGAAATTTCTGCGAATCCGCGTCATGAACCGGCGCCCGGTCTGTCTCATCGCCGTACGACGCTTCCGGCCGGCCGGTCGGGAGACTGACGGGACACCTGAGGAGGGCCATGTCGCTGTTCGCGGACATCCGCCGACGGCTCGACCTGCGTCCGAGCAAACCGTCCCTGAACCTGGCGGGGTCGCCCGCCCGGCCCGCGCCGGAGGCGTCGTCAACCGAACCACCGAGCGGGCGGAGGGATCCGCTCGGCACACCTGGTACCGATCACAGCGCCTATCTCGCGATCGCCGAGGCGCTCACCGACGGTGCCGATGTCGTGCCTGCATCGGACGAGACCGGACGCCGCCTCGCGGCCGATGGAGTCTCGCTGGTGGAGGCACTTGATGGGCTGAGTGCGTTGTACCGCTCGATCGCCGGGGGCGAGCCGGCTTTCGCGGCGGTACGCGCACTCAGTTCCAGCTGGGCAGATGCCTCCCTTGTCTACCTGCATTCGCTGTCCTGCGAGGACCCGCTGACCGGGCTGTCCAGCCTGGCGCACCTGCGGTCCCGGCTCGGCGAGCTCTATCGAGAGGCGGAGTTCCGTGGAACTTCCGTACCGCAAACCCATGCACTGGTGGTTGTCGAGCCGCTCAATCCCCCGGGCACGACGCCGTTCGACCGCGAACTCCGCCTGGTCGACGTGGCGGAATGCCTGCGGATCGTCTTCTGCGGCGGTGACGTACTGGGCCGCGTCGGCACACACCGCGCGGCGGCGGTCGTCGGCCGCGAGCCGAACCTGCCGGACCAGGTCGCGACGGTACGAGCCCTGATCACGCAGTGGCGGCTGGACACCGACGTACCGCAGCTGGCCCGGACCTGGATCGAGGGCCTGCCCGCCAGTGACGCCATGGCCGGGCGGTTGCTCGACGAACTGGCCAGACCCTGAGACCTGCGCCCGGACGCCTACAGGGGGGCGCCCGGGCGCAACAAACCGGCGGCGGATCGCTCAACACGGGGTGGGCGATCCGCCGCCTCAGCTTTCGAGCAAGCGCTCGATGAGCTCGGCGTACGAGATGCCGGCGCCGGCCGCGGCGACTGGGACCAGGCTGCCGGGGGTGAGGCCGGGCAACGCGTTGACCTCGAGGCAGTACGGCGTGCCGGCGGCGTCGCAGCGGAAGTCCGCG
>DASSDE010000543.1:0-3329 GCA_035697365.1 Kribbella sp.
GGTCAACCCGTGGTCAACAACATCCTGTCCCCGGCGCCGTCGACCCGCGAGGCTGGAAACACCTTCCAGTACGCCGGAATCCGAGGAGCACCGATGACCACGACCGACCCTACCGGGTCCGCGCAGGCACCCGCAGCGCTCGACGAAGAGACCATTTCCGCCTACCGCCGCGACGGCGTCGTCCGGATCAAGAACGTCATCGGGCGCGACGAGGCGGCCCGGTTCGCCGCGGCGGCGACCGAGTGGACCGCGGGCGCCGACGACCTGTCCAAGGAGTCGAAGATCTTCAACCAGTACGTCAACGTCTGGCAGCAGAACGACGTACTGCGCGAACTCACCCTCGACCCGCGACTCGCGGCGGCCGCGACCGCGCTGGCGGGTGTACCGCTGCGGATCTGGCACGACCAGCTGCTGATCAAGCCGCCGCACAATGGGGCGGCGACCGAGTTCCACCAGGACGCTCCGTACTGGCCGCACGCCGGGTCCCGCGCCTCGCTGTCCGCGTGGGTCGCGCTCGTCGACGTACCGGTGGAGAAGGGCTGCATGACGTTCATCCCCGGGTCGCAGCAGCACCAGGACCTGCGCAGTCAGGACCTGTCGGACCGCGACGACATGTTCCGGGCCGCGCCCGACCTGCGCTGGGAGGAGCGGCTGACGATCCCGCTGCAGGCCGGCGACTGCACCTTCCACAACGCGTACCTGGCGCACTCCGCGACGCCGAACCTCACCGACGACCCGCGGATCGCGCACGTCGCGATCTACATCGACGCGGCGGCGACGTTCACCGGCGGCGGCCACGTCTGCACCGACGGCCTCGAACTGACCGTCGGCGCACCGCTGGACCACGAGCTGTTCCCTACTGTTTAAATTTTCATGCCGTGACATAAGTTGTCTGCGTGCGTCTGCTCACCGACATCCGTCCACTGCGTGAGTCCGCCGACTTCCGGCGGCTGTGGGTCGGGTCGACGGTGTCGCAGCTCGGCCAGCAGATGACTGCGGTGACTGTCTCGATCCAGGTGTACGCGTTGACCCAGTCGACCTTCGCGGTCGGGCTGGTCGGGTTGTGCTCGCTGGTTCCGCTGGTCGTCTTCGGGTTGTACGGCGGTGCGATGGCCGACGCGATCGATCGCCGTACGCTCGCCCTGGTCTCGTCGGCCGGGCTGTGGCTGTTGTCGATGGTCCTTGTCCTGCAGTCGCATCTCGACTGGGGACAGGTCGGCGTGCTGTACGGCGTCGTGGCCTGTCAGTCGGCGTGCTTCGCCGTCAACAACCCGGCCCGGTCCGCGATCATCCCGCGACTGATCCGGCCCGAGCTGCTTCCGGCCGCGAACACCCTCAGCCAGGCCGCGTTCAACCTGGGCTTCACCGCCGGACCGCTGCTCGGCGCGGCGGTGATCGCGTGGCAGGGGTTCGCGGCGGCGTACCTGGTCGACGTGATCACGTTCACGGCGGCCCTGTACGCCCTGTTCCGGCTGCCTGCGGTGCCGCCGACCGGTGCGGTACGGCGGGCCGGGCTTCGGTCCGTACTGGAGGGATTCACGTTCCTCCGCGCCGCACCGGCGTTGCTGGCGACGTTCCTCGCGGACATCCTTGCGATGGTGTTCGCGCAGCCGCGGGCGCTCTTCCCGGCTGTCGCCGGTTCGTTCTTCGCAGGCGGCGTACGGACGGTCGGCGTACTGCAGGCCGCGCCGGCGATCGGGGCGCTGGTCGGGGTCCTCTTCTCCGGCTGGGTGACACGGGTCCGCCGGCAGGGTGTCGCGATCGTGTTCGCGATCATCGCGTACGCGGCTGCCGTCGGGCTGTTCGGGCTGTCCCGGACGATCTGGCTGGGCGTCGCGCTGCTCGCGATGTCCGGGGCGGCCGACATGGTGAGTTCCGCGTACCGGAACACCGTGCTGCAGTCCGCGGCGCCGGACGCGATGCGCGGGCGGCTGCAGGGCGTGTTCATCGTGGTCGTGGCCGGTGGGCCGCGGCTCGGCGACTTCGTCGTCGGTACGTCGTCGTCGCTGACCAGCCCGACCGTGGCGCTGCTCGGCGGCGCCGCGGTCTGCATCACCGGGCTGCTGATCCTGCTGGCGCGGAACCGGCCGTTCCGCGTGTACGACTCGCAGACGCGTGCGCTGAGCTGACCTCCGGGGTCAGCCGCCGGTGGCGAGCTTCTTCACGACGGTGAACCAGGAGTCCATGTCCGGGTTGATCTCGGTCATCGGCTTGTCGCCGACGGTGACGATCTTGCGATCGCCGAGGGGTTTCTTCAGCTTCACCGGGAGCAGCGAGATGTTGCTGTCCGGCGGGCACGGTACGTCGGCGTCGATCAGCACCTTCACCTGGTCGTCGAGCTGCTGCACGATCACGTCCTGCGAGCACTTGCCGCGCGTGCCGATCAGGATGTCCGCCTCGTCGTACTTCGGCGCGTTCTGGATCCACTTCAGGTACTTCGGCCGCTTGCCCTTCACGATCTGGTAGTACTGCGCCGGCTGCGGCTTGGTCTCCGAGGGGTCGTTGGTGCCGTCGTTGAGGAACGAGCCGTAGATCATCTCGTAGCACGGGTCCTTGGTGTCCGGGCCGTCGTCGGCGCCGAACGCGCGGGCCGCCTTGTAACAGCCGACTGCCTCCCGGTTCAGCGAGATGTTGAAGCCGATCAGTGCGACGGTGCCCAGCACCAGCGTGATCGCCAGCATCCGCCGCGAGCGGATCTGCTGCGGACCGAGGATGCCGGCCGCCCGGCGGGTCTCCGCGTCGGTGGCGTCGGACGGCAGCGGCGCGGTGCGAAACAGCGCCATGATCGAGCTCGTCCACTGCGGGTTGATGATCGTCGGAACCGCGTAGAGCAGGATCAGCCCGACGACCACGAGCACGGCGGGGAGCAGCGACCAGTAATTTCGCACGGCAGCAAGATACGGCCCCATCGGTCCGCGCACGAATAACGGATACGCTTACTGCGTGCCAGCCGAGACCTCGCAGACGCTCGACCGGGGACTCACGGTCCTCGAGTTGCTGGCGGACGCCCCGGACGGGCTCTCCATCACCGAGCTCGCCGCGGCGCTGGGGGTCAGCCGGACCGTGGTGTACCGCCTGGTGAACACGCTCGAGCTGCACCGGTTGGTGCGGCGCGACAGCGAAGGGCGGGCCCGGCTGGGTCTGGCCGTACTGCACTACAGCCGCCGGGTGCAGCCGACGCTGCGTGACGCCGCGCTTCCGGTGCTGCGCTCGCTGGCCGAGGACACCGGCGCCACGGCACACCTCACAGTCGCGGACGGTGAGGAGGCGCTCGCGATCGCGGTCGTGGAGCCGAGCTGGACCGACTACCACGTCTCGTACCGGATGGG
>DASSDE010000544.1:0-4109 GCA_035697365.1 Kribbella sp.
GGCACGCGCCGCAGTCACACCGACCGGTTTCGGTGAGCAAGTGGTGTTCGGCGGGCTGACCAACCCGACGAACGTCGCGTTCTCGCCGGACGGTCGCGTGTTCGTCGCGGAGAAGAGCGGGCTGATCAAGGTCTTCGACTCGCTCGACGATCCGACGCCCAGCGTGTACGCCGATCTGCGCACCGAGGTCTACAACTACTGGGACCGCGGCCTGCTCGGACTGGCGCTGCACCCCAACTTCCCGGCGGATCCACGCATTTACGTCCTGTACACACACGACGGCCTGATCGGCGGCCCGACACCGAAGTGGGGCACCCCGAACACAACCGACGATCCGTGCCCGACACCACCCGGCCCGACCGGTGACGGCTGCCAGGCCAGCGCGCGACTCTCGGTGCTGAACGCGAACGGCGCCGAGCAGGTGCTCGTCGAGGACTGGTGCCAGGTGTACCCCAGCCACTCGATCGGCTCGATCGAGTTCGGGCCGGACGGCATGCTGTACGCCGGTGGCGGCGACGGCGGGAGCTTCAACTACATCGACTACGGGCAGGACAGCTACCCCTCGTCCGACCTGACGCCCGACAACCCCTGTGGTGACGGCCCTGCGCCGGTCGGCACGACGCTGACTCCACCGACAGCCGAGGGCGGTGCCCTGCGCGCCCAGGACCTTCGGACGCCGTCGGATCCGACAGGGCTCGACGGGTCGATCATCCGGATCGACCCCGACACCGGCCAGGCCGCGCCGGGCAACCCGTTGACCGCGAGCGCCGACCCGAACGCCCGCCGGATCGTCGCGGAGGGCCTGCGGAACCCGATGCGGTTCACGTTCCGGCCCGGCACGAACGAGCTGTGGATCGGCGACGTCGGGTACGGGAACTGGGAGGAGATCGACCGCGTCGCCACCCCGGCCGCCACCGTCACGAACTTCGGCTGGCCGTGCTACGAGGGCGCCGCCCGGCATCCCGGGTACGACGCCGCGAACCTCAACCTCTGCGAGAACCTGTACGCCGCCGGCGCGTCAGCGGTGGTGGCACCGTATTACGCCTACAAGCACGACGACCAGGTCGCCGGGACCTGCTCCACCGGCAGCTCGTCGATCTCCGGACTGGCCTTCTACAAGGGCGGAAACTACCCCGCGGCGTACGACGGCACGCTGTTCTTCACCGACTACAGCCGCCGTTGCGTGTGGGCGATGATGGCCGGAAGCAACGGCCTTCCGGATCCCGGGAACATCAAGCTGTTCGCGTCCGGGTACGGCGCGACCCGACTGCAGACGGGGCCTGGTGGCGACCTGTTCGCGGTCGACTACGACAACGGCCGGATCCTGCGGTACGTGTACAACGGGACGAACAACCCGCCGACCGCGATCATCCACGCCGACCCGTCGAGCGGGCCGACGCCGCTGACCGTCACGCTGGACGGCTCCAAGTCGAACGACGCCGACGGCGATCCGCTCACGTACGGATGGGATCTGGACGGCGACGGGCTGTACGACGACTCGACGGCCGCGACAGTCACACACACCTATACGACGACCGGCACCGCGATCGCCCGATTGCGCGTGTCGGACGGGAAGACCTCCAGCACGACGTCGACACAGATCAACGTGGCGAACACCGCACCGACGGCCTCGATCACCGCGCCCGGCCCGGCGACCACCTGGAAGGTTGGCGACACCATCAAGTTCTCCGGGTCGGCGACCGACCCGGAGCAGGGCACGCTGCCGGGTTCGGCGCTGACCTGGACGCTGATCATGCACCACTGCCCGAGCGACTGCCACACGCACACGATCACGTCGCTGAGCGGCGCGACCGGCTCGTTCACGGCGCCGGACCACGAGTATCCGTCGTACCTGGAACTGAAACTGACGGCGACGGATGCGCAGGGCCTGACCGACACGAAGAGCGTGCGGCTGGACCCGAAGACGGTCGCGATGAAGTTCGCGAGCTCGCCGGCCGGGCTGCCGGTGACGGTCCTGAACAAGAGCGGAAAGAGCCCGCTCGGCGCGACCACCATCGTCGGTTCGAGCGTGTCGGTGTCCGCGGATCCGCAGCAGCTGGTGGCGAACCAGCCGTACCGGTTCGGGTTGTGGTCGGACGGTGGGGTGCGGGACCACAACCTGGTGGCTCCGGCGGCGCCGACGACGTACACGGCGATGTACGGCGCGAAGCGGAATCTCGCGCGCGGGCGTCCGGCAGTTGCCTCCAGCGTCTATCTGCCCGGACGTGAGGCGTCGAAGGCAGTCGACGGTTCGATGAGTACGGCCTGGTCGAGCGCGCGGACCGATCCGCAGTGGTACCAGGTCGATCTCGGGTCGATCCAGGTGATCAACCGCGTCACTATGAACTGGCTGTCGACCGCGTACGCGAAGTCGTACCAGATCCAGACATTGGCGACCGGTCGCACGTGGAGGACCGTGGCGTCGACGGTCACCGGCGACGGCGGGACGGACAACGTGACGTTCGCGCCGACCTCCGCGCGGTACGTGCGGTTCGTCGCGACCAAACGAGCCGTTGCCGGGAGCTACTACTCGTTCTGGGAGTTCGGGGTGTTCCAGGACACCGGGTACGGCGTCGGGATCGCCGGGCAGTGCATCGACGTCTACCGGGCGCTGACCGCGGACGGTACGCCGACGACGCTCTATACGTGCAAGGGTGCGGTCAACCAGCAGTGGACTCCGTCGACCGACGACGGCACCGTCCGCTCGATGGGCAAGTGCCTGTCGGCTCGCGGTACGACGCTCAAGACGCCGGCCGTGCTGTGGACCTGTGACGGATCGGCCGGGCAACGGTGGATCCCGCAGGCCAACGGTTCGCTGGTCAACGCAGCCTCCGGCATGTGTCTGGACGCCACCGGCGCCTCCTCGGCAAACGGAACCAAGCTGATCATCTACTTGTGCAACAACGGTCCCAACCAGAAGTGGGCGCTGCCGTAATTCGGTCGTTCGTCGCGAGCCGGAGAACCTATCGTGTCGCCCATGAGCCAGGGATGGGTGGACGACGGATTCGGTACGGTCGCGGACACGTTCGCGGAGAACTTCTCGTTGTTCCCGGAACTGGGCGCGGCGGTCACTGTGTTCTCAGGTGGGCGGAAGGTGGTCGAGCTCTGGGACGGCCAGGCGGCACCGGGACGGGCCTGGTCTGCGGAGACAGTCGTGCCGGTGTTCTCCTGCGCGAAGGGCTTGGTGAGCGTGGTCGTCCACCGGCTCGCGCAGGAAGGACGGCTGGACCTCGACGCACCGATCGGGACGTACTGGCCGGAATTCGTTGCTGAGGGCAAAGAGGCGATCACTTCCCGGATGCTGCTCGGGCATCGGGCCGGGATCCCGGTGCTGGACCGGACGCCGACGTTCGAGGAGATCGCGGCGTGGGATCCGGTGGTTGCGGCGATCGAGGCGCAGAAGCCGTTGTGGGAGCCGGGAACGACGTACGAGTACCACGGGCACGTGTTCGGCTTCGTGCTCGGTGAGGTCGTCCGGCGGGTCACCGGACAGCTGCCCGGTGCGTACTTCCGGACGGCGATCGGTGATCCGCTCGGACTTCGGGCGTGGATCGGGCTGCCGGAGGCGGAGCTGCCGTCGTTGGCGCGGCTCGAGGAGGCCGACGGGCGCCCGCCCGCCTTGGATCCCGAGCACCTGTTGATGCGGATCGTCACGATGAACGGAGTGCTGAAGTTTCCCGGTCTGGACGTACCGCACGGCTGGAACGATCCCGCCCTACTGAGGATGGAGCTGCCCGGTGCGGGCGCGGTCGCGTCGGCGACCGGTCTCGCCGGGGTGTACGCGGCCGCTGTCACGGGCATCGACGGTTCGCCGCGGTTGCTCACGCCGGAGACCGTGAGCGACGCGGCGCGTGAGGTGTCGTCGGGTACAGGGTTCCTCGGGTTCGACGCCGGTGCGCGGTGGGGGTCGGGATTCCTGCTCGACTCCCCGTTCCGTCCGACGCTCGGGCCGCGCAGTCTCGGCAATGACGGCGCCGGCGGCCAGTTCGCGTTCGGCGACGACGAGTACGGCATCGCCTTCGCGTACACCGCCAACCGCATGCTCGGCCACGGCGACCCCCGCGCCACCCGCCTCATCACCACCCTCCGCACCTGCCTTACCTGATCCC
>DASSDE010000545.1:0-3747 GCA_035697365.1 Kribbella sp.
TAACGTTCCAGCACCTCGTTCCTGGGGCGTGAGGCCCCCGGGACACCTGACAAGGAGCGCGAGGATGAACAGATCCGCCCTGTTCGCCGCTGCGACTGCAGTGGCGACCACCACCGCCCTCGGACTGACCAGCGCATCTACTGCCACCGGCGCGCCAACGGCATCCCCGGTCCCCACGCCCGCCTCGGCCGTCGCGAAGGCGAAGGCTGCCGTCACCAGCCACCTGACCGCGTTGCGGGCCTCTTCGGCCGACGCGTTCGTGGTCAAGGACGTCATCGTCGACAAGGACGGCTCCAGCCACGTCCGGATGGACCGCACGATCGGGGGTCTCCCAGTCCTCGGCGGCGACGTCGTCGTGCACCAGGCCAAGGACGGCGCATTCAAGGGCGCCACCCTGACGCTGAGCAGGAGTGCAAACATCAGCCGTACGCCCAAGCTCGGGGCCGCGACCGCGACGGCCAAGGCACTCGCCAAGGGCCTGAAGGCCGACGGCAAGCCGAGTCTGGTGATCGAGGCCCGGAAGGGCGCGCCGCGGCTGGCCTACCTGGTCACCACCGTCGGCACCCAGAAGGACGGCACACCGAGCCGCATCACCACCACGGTCGACGCCCTGACCGGCGCGAAGCTGATCAGCGAGCAGCACATCGAGACCGCCACCGGTGACGGCAAGAGCCTGTACTCCGGGACCGTGCCGCTGGAGACGAGTACGGCGACCGGCGGCTTCACGCTGACCGACGCGACCCGCGGCGGCGGGTGGACCGGCGACGCGAAGAACCAGACCGACTCGATCCTGTGCCAGATCCTCCAGCTCGGCTGCCCGACGCCGACGAAGTTCACTGATGCGGACAACCACTGGGGCACCGGTACGAACGCCGACCGGGCCAGCGCGGCGGTCGACGCGCACTACGGCGCCGCGACGACGTACGACTATTACAAGAACGTGCACGGGCGGAACGGGATCTTCGGTGACGGCAAGGGCGTCCCGAGCCGCGTGCACTACGGCACCAACTACGTGAACGCGTTCTGGGACGGCAAGCAGATGACGTACGGGGACGGGGACAACGTCGCCGCCGGGCCACTGGTGTCGATCGACGTGGCCGGCCACGAGATGTCCCACGGCGTCACCGAGCACACCGCGAACCTCACGTACTCCGGTGAGTCCGGCGGCCTGAACGAGGCCACCAGCGACATCCTGGGCACGATGGTGGAGTTCTACGCGAACAACCCCACGGACCCGGGCGACTACTACATCGGCGAGAAGATCATGAAGGACCGCCCGGCGCTGCGGTTCATGGACAAGCCGAGCAAGGACGGTACGTCGCCGGACTGCTACACCTCCGACGTCGGCAACCTGGACGTGCACTACTCGTCGGCGATCGCCAACCACTTCGCGTACCTGCTCGCCGAGGGCTCCGGCGCGAAGACGATCGGCGGCCTGCCGCACAACTCGCCGACCTGCAACGGTTCGACGCTCACGGGCATCGGCCATGACAAGCTCGGCAAGATCTGGTTCCGTGCGCTCACCACGTACATGACCAGCGGGACGACGTACGCGCAGGCCCGGACCGCGACACTGAACGCGGCCACCGACCTGTACGGCGCGAACAGCGCGGAGAAGGCCGCGGTCGCCGCGGCCTGGTCGGCCGTCAGCGTCGGCTGACAGCACCGGCTGGTACGAGGTTTCACCGGTCCTGTCCCACTGGGGCGGGCAGGACCGGTGATCAAATGGGCCCATGGCACATTCCCGGGCAACCGGCACCGGACGCGGCTCGCTGGGCATCGACCTGCACCTCGCCGTCGACGCAGCCGGCGGGGGTGTGGGCCGCTCGATCGAGTCCGCGCTGCGCGAGGCCGTCGCGTCCGGCCGGTTGCCCGCGGGCACGCGCCTTCCTGGCACCCGGAGCCTCGCCGACGACCTGGGCCTGGCGCGCGGCACGGTGGTCGAGGCGTACGCGCAACTGACGGCCGAGGGGTGGCTCGTCACCACGACCGGCGCCGGGACCTGGGTCGCCGAAGGCCGGCGTCCGGCAGCGAGCGTCGTTCCCAGCACCCCGGCGACGGCCGGGGTTGCCCGCCGGATCATCGATCTGCGGCCCGGCCGTCCGGACCTCAGCCTGTTCCCCGTTGCCGTCTGGGCCGCGAGCGTCAGACGTTCACTCGCCGCCGCAACCCACACGAGTCTGGACTACGCCGATCCGGCTGGGTTGCCCGTGCTGCGGGAGGCGATCGCGGCGTACGTTTCCCGGACTCGCGGCGTCCAAGCAAACGCCTCGGCCGTGGTGATCACGAGTGGGTTCACTCATGGGCTGGCGATGCTGTCCCGCGCTCTGCGCGGCGCTGGGGTCCGCATGATCGGCACCGAGGATCCTGGCCTGCCCCACCATCGGCGGCTGATCCACGGGGCCGGGCTCGCAACCTCGCCACTGACCGTCGGTCCGCAGGGCGCGGATCCCGCCGGCCTGGTCGCGGACGTGGGCGCCGTACTGCTGACCCCGAGCCATCAGCATCCGCGCGGGGTCGTGCTCGATCCTGCGCTGCGCACGGCGTTCGTCGACTGGGCGAACGACCGCGACGGGTTCGTCATCGAGGACGACTACGACGGCGAGTTCCGGTACGACAAGCAGCCGGTCGGCGCCCTGCAAGCACTGGCGCCTGACCGCGTGATTTTCGCGGGCAGCACCAGCAAGGCGTTGGCCCCCGGGCTGCGGATCGGATGGCTCGTACTGCCCGAATCGCTGCGCATCCCGGTGCTGGACGCGATCGCGGACACCGGGGCCACGGTGGGCGCGCCCGATCAGCTCGCCCTCGCGGATCTGCTGGCTCGCGGCGATTACGACCGGCACGTACGGCGCGCGCGGCAGAGCTACCAGAAGCGCCGCGCCGAGCTCGCCGACCGAGTCGCGACACTGACCGACGTACCGTTCGAAGGCGTACCGGCAGGGCTGCATGCGCTGCTGCCACTCGCCTCCCCGCAGGAGGAGAAGCGCATCGTCGAGGACGGACTCGCGGCCGGACTCCGCCTGATCGGTCTGCACGGCGCCGGCTACTGGCACTCCCCCACGCGCGGCGGCGGGGTTGTCATCGGGTACGCCACGCCGCCGCTGCACTTGTGGCGTTCTGCGCTCGACACCTTGACCGAGGTCCTCGACGGAGCCGACTTCGCCCGATGGGACTAGGACGACTGCTCGGCGAAGCCTTCCCGCCAGGAGAGCCGTCGCGGTGTCCAGCCGAGCTCCTTTCGGGCCTTGGTGTTGTCCGCGCCCCGCGCCCAGCCGGTCCGCTCGGCCTGCGACGGCTCCGGCTCCGGTGCGCCGACCGCCGCGCAGAACACCGGGACCCACACGTCGCCGGCGGCCGGCTCGTCGTCGCAGATGTTGACCGCGCCCGACGGCCACGACAGCGCATCGACCGCGGCGGAGGCCGCGTCCTCGACGTGCACGAAGCTCGACACGTCCGCAGTGGCCGGAAGCTTGCCTGCCTCAGCGGCCTGCGCGATCAGCCCGCCGCGCTCGTACCAGGTGCCTGGCCCGTACAGCGTTCCGTACCGCAGGACGACCCATTCCGGCAGCTCCGCGACCGCGCGCTCCAATGTCGCCACCGCCTCGACCGTCCCGTGCCGGCCCGGTGCACTGTCGGGGTCGAACGGCGTGTCCTCGACGGCCGGATCGGTGCCGGGCGCGTAGACCCACGAGATGCTCTGGGCAACCATTCTCCGGACGCCGGCTGCCTGCGCGGCGTCGACCAGGT
>DASSDE010000546.1:0-4420 GCA_035697365.1 Kribbella sp.
GGTGTTCACCTGGTTCTTCCGAGGCATCCCGCGGTACATCCTGCTGTTCACGATGGGCACGCTGGGGATCCTGTTCCCGCAGGGCGTCGCGTTCGGGGTGCCGTTCGACTGGAAGATCATCGACTGGCTCGGGATGTCCGGTGACTGGCGGTTCTTCAACTTGGACGCGAACCAGGTGTTCACCGGGATCGTTGCCGGTGTCATCGGCCTCGGGCTGTCCGAGGCGGCCTACATGGCCGAGATCGCCCGGGCCGGGATCATGAGCGTCGACAAGGGCCAGGCCGAGGCCGCGGAGGCGCTCGGGATGAGCAGCGGCAAGGTGATGCGCCGGGTCGTGCTGCCGCAGGCGATGCGGGTGATCGTGCCGCCGACCGGCAACGAGACGATCGCGATGCTGAAGGACACCTCACTGCTGCTCGCGGTCCCGGTGATCGGGGAGCTGTTCTACCAACTGCAGTCGATCGGCAGCAACTTCTACAAGACCTTCCCGATCGCGGTCGCCGCGACGCTGTACTACCTGGCCGCGACCAGTGTGCTGATGGTCGGGCAGTACTTCCTCGAGCGGCACTTCGGTCGCGGCTTCGGGACCAAGGCACCACGTGGTCCCCGCGCTGCGCGGCCGGCCGGGGCAGGAGGCGCATGATGCCGTTGGTGCACGCGGTCAACGTGACCAAGTCCTTCCACCACAACGAAGTACTCAAGGGCATCGACATCGACGTCGAGCGCGGGCAGGTGGTGTGCCTGCTCGGTCCGTCCGGGTCCGGCAAGACCACCTTCTTGCGCTGCATCAACCAGCTGGAGACGATCGACGGCGGCCGGATCTGGGTCGACGACGAGCTGATGGGGTACACCGAGCGGAGCGGCAAGCTGTACCGGCTGAAGAACAAGGAGATCGCGGCGCAGCGGCGCGAGATCGGGATGGTCTTCCAGCGGTTCAACCTGTTCCCGCACATGACCGCGCTGGAGAACATCGTCGAGGCGCCCACCCAGGTCAAGGGCGAGACCAGGAAGACGGCCCGGGAGCGCGCTATGAAGCTGCTCGACCGGGTCGGGCTCGCGGACCGCTGCAACGCGTATCCGGCGCAGCTGTCCGGCGGGCAGCAGCAGCGGGTCGCGATCGCGCGGGCGCTCGCGATGCAGCCGAAGTTGATGCTGTTCGACGAGCCGACGTCCGCGCTCGACCCGGAGCTGGTCGGCGAGGTGCTCGCAGTGATGCGGGAGCTGGCGCTGGACGGGATGACGATGATCGTGGTCACCCACGAGATGTCCTTCGCCCGCGAGGTCGCCGACACCGTCGTCTTCATGGACGCCGGCGTAGTGGTCGAGTCCGGTCCTCCCAAGGACGTCATCGGCAACCCCCAGCACTCCCGAACGCAGGCATTCCTGACCCGCCTACGCTCCGAACACGAACACCCCTGATCGAGGTACGGTCGGACTACGAGTTGCGGCAGACAACACAGGAGACGATGTGAGTAGCAGTGCAGGGGTCGCTGAGGTTCGTCTGAGCATTCCGGCGGACAGCGCGTACATCGCCGTACCGCGGTCGGTGGTGGGCAACCTGGCTGCTCGCAACGACTTCACGCTGGACGCGATCGACGACCTGCGGATCGCCGTCGACGAGGCCTGCGCACTGCTGCTGCCGCAGTCGGCGGACGGGGTACTGGAGTGCGTTTTCCAGATCGCGCCGCCGCAGCTCACCGTGCGCACGAGCGCCGTCGTACCGAACGGCTGGCAGCCCGACACCACGTCCTTCGGCTGGACCGTGCTGACCGCGCTGGTGGAGTCGGCTGCCGCGGAGACGATCGACGGGCGGCTCACCATCACCGTGACGGCCACCGCCACCGCCACGGAGAGCCTGTGAGCGACGAACACGCCCAGGAGCTCCCCGATCTACGAACCCGGACCGCGGACCTCTTCCAGCAGATGGCGGCCGGCCGCACCGATCCGGTGTACCCGATCGCCCGCGACGGCCTGGTGTCCCTGCACATGCCGCTCGTGGAGCATCTGGCCCGCCGGTTCCGCAACCGCGGCGAGCCGTACGACGACCTCGTCCAGGTGGCCACGATCGGGCTGATCAAGGCCATCGACCGGTTCGACTCCGACCGTGGGGTCGAGTTCTCGACGTACGCGACCCCGACGATCCTGGGCGAGATCAAGCGGTACTTCCGCGACAAGGGCTGGGCGATCCGGGTCCCGCGACGGCTGCAGGAGCTGCGACTGTCGCTGACGGCCGCGACCGCCGAGCTGACCCAGGAGCTCGGCCGGGCGCCGACGGTGGCGGAGCTGTCGGAGCGGCTCGGGCTGTCGCCGGATCTGGTGATCGAGGGCCTGGAGTCCGCGAATGCGTACAACACCTTGTCCCTGGACGCTCCCGATCAGAACGAGACCGACGCGACCACGGTCCTGGACGGTCTCGGCGGCGAGGACGAGGCGCTGGAGAGTGTCGAGTACCGGGAGTCGCTGAAGCCGCTGCTGGCCCAGCTCGACACCCGGGAGAAGCGGATCCTGACGCTGCGGTTCTTCCGCGGGATGACCCAGTCCCAGATCGCCGAGGAGATCGGAATCTCCCAGATGCACGTCTCCCGCCTCCTCGCCCGCACCCTCACCGAACTCCGCACGGGGCTGCTCAAGGAGTAGAGCTAGAGCACCGGGTGATCGTTGGAGTTGCCACCGGTCAGGGCCTGCGTCGAGGCGCGCTGGAACACGCAGACCATGATCACGACGGCCAGTACGGCGAGGCCGGCCGCGATCGCCTTGGTACCGCCGTCCCACAGGCTGTACGCGACCAGGAGCTGGATCAGCTGCGTGAACACCGTCGGCCCGCGGCTCCAGCGCGCCGCTTTCCAGAGTCCGCGGACCGCGACGAAGCCGAGGCCCGCCCCGTACAGCAGAAAGAATCCGGTCGTCGTGAGCCCGAGCACCAGCCGGGAACCGTCGATCGTGAAGGCTTGGGCAATTCCGAGAACGATCAGCACGAGCCCTTCCACAGCGACCACTGCCGCGGCTAGCTTGAGCGGTCTCGGCACTGCGGCAACTGGGGAGTCGGTCGGCACTTCGCCAGCTTAGTGTCCTGAGTCCGAGGGGGTGCGCGAACCCAGGCCCTACAGGGATTCGAGGTTCTGCGTAACCAAAAGCCGGTTAGAGCGGTTACTTGCAGTGAACGGGTGCTTGCAGATGGGCCGCTTCGTCCGATAACCGGAGGGAGGGAGCCGCTCTGTGCCAGTTCGGAGTGTTAAGGAAGCGTTGTGATCGGATCGACAACTGCAGAACTCTTGTTTCGGTCCGCCAAGATTGGGAACATGGTCTCGTTCGTGAAAGCGTTCACAACAGGCGCCACACTGACCCCCGTGTGACACGAACCGACGAGTACAGCACCGCTGATCGGGTACAGAACTGCTCGGCAGCATACGTCAACTACTGAGAGAGATGGGATCCGCCATGGATTGGCGCCACCGGGCCGTATGCCTCGACGAGGACCCGGAACTGTTCTTCCCCATCGGCAACACCGGGCCCGCGATCATGCAGATCGAGGAGGCCAAGCAGGTGTGCCGCCGCTGCGACGTGCGTGAGCAGTGCCTCGCGTGGGCGCTGGAAGCCGGCCAGGACCACGGTGTCTGGGGCGGGCTGAGCGAGGACGAGCGCCGCGCGCTGAAGCGCCGCAACGCCCGCCAACGCATTCGCACCGCCTGAGCAAGTCCTCTCGAGGCCCCGCGGAACGCTCCGCGGGGCCTTACTGTTTCCCCACCCCACCCCCACCCCCCAGAGCCCCACCCAGCCCAGCCCGCCGCCCGTCCGCATTTGCGTGGCAGACCACCCAATTTGCCTGGCAGACCCAGCAAACGCTGGGTTCCACAGTCGTATCCACGGTGCAGAACCCCCAATTTGCGGGGTATGCCAGGCAAATGCGGAGGCGACCGGCGGGGGCGCCAGGCGCGGGGCAGGAGGCCGGGGGTGGGTGGGACGGCGGGGGTGGGATGGAGGAGGCCGGTGCGGGTCAGTCCTTGACTGGGATGTCCAGGGTTACCTGGGTGCCGGGTTTGGTGTCGGGGCGGTTGCCGAAGGTGAGGGTGCCGTCGAGTTCGCCGATCACCAGCGTGCGGACGATGGACAGGCCGAGGTTGCCGGACAGTTCGGAGTCGAAGTTCGCCGGGAGGCCCTGGCCGTCGTCGATCACGTTGATGTGCAGGCGGCCGAGCGAACGTTCGGCGGTGAGCTCGATCGAGCCGGTCGCCGCTCCCCCGTCGCGTCCGCCGAAGGCGTGCTCGACGGAGTTCTGCATCAGTTCGGTGAGCACCATCGCCAGCGGCGTCGCGACCTCGGAGTCCAGGACGCCGAAGGAGCCGCGTCGCTGGGTCTGGACGGTGGTCGCGACCGTCGAGACCTCCGCGACCATCGCGCCGACGCGGTCCGCGACGTCGTC
>DASSDE010000547.1:0-3017 GCA_035697365.1 Kribbella sp.
CGCACGCGCCCGATGCCGGCCAGCATCCGCTCGGCCAGCTCGTTCATTGCGGCGGTGCAGACCTCCGCGAGCAGCTCGTCACGGTCGGCGAAATGCCGGTACGCCGCGTTCGGCACGACGCCGACGATCCGGGTCGCTTCCCGCAGTACGACGGCGTCCGGGCCACCGGTGCGCGCCAGCTCGACGCCCGCCGCGACCAGCCCGGCGCGGACGTCGCCGCGTGGTCGCCGACGTCGCGGCGCTGCTGCCGGTTCGCTCATCGGCCCAGGATATCAAGGTGGACACTGTCCACATCTCCGAGCTAATGTGGACAGTGTCCACTAAACGCGACTACCCCTCGCCCCGACCGAGGCGACGGTGGTCTTTAAAACCACCCCCGCCCCGAGCGAAGCGACGGTGGTCTTTAAAACCGCCCCGCCCCGAGCGAAGCGAGGGTGGTCTTTGAGGGGGAGACATGATTCCTTACCTGACCGGGACCGCACAGGCCGGCATCGAACGGGCGCTGGTTGCCGCAGGCAAAGACCTGGCGCACCTGCAGCCGACGGAGCTCGCGATGCTCGAGGATTACCACACCGGCGGCCGCCTGGTGACGGCTCAGCTGGTGGAGCTGGCCGGGATCACGCAGTCGAGCGTGGTGCTGGACGCGGGCGCGGGCATCGGCGGGACCGCACGGTACGTCGCCGACCGTTTCGGGTGCAGCGTGACGGCTGTCGACCTGTCGGAGGAGTACTGCGAGATTGATGGCTGGCTCAACAAACTCGTCGGCTTGGATGAGCGCATCGACGTACGGCAAGGAGATGTCACCATGCTGCCGCTCGATGACTCGACGTACGACGTGGTGTTCAGTCAACACGTACAGATGAATGTTGCCGACAAGGCCACGCTCTACCGCGAAGCGGTCCGCGTCCTCAAGCCCGGCGGCCGCCTCGCGCTTTGGGATCTTGCTGCAGGAGACAGGCGCGAGCTCGACTACCCGCTGCCGTGGGCCGACGGGCCCGAGCACAACCATCTCAGTACGCCGGAGGAGCTGCGGGCCGCGATCGAAGGTGCAGGATTCACGATCGAGCACTGGGAAGATCTGACCGACAATGCCGCGGCGGTGATGCGGACGATCCAGGAACTTCCACCGAGCCCGCTCGGGCTGCAGGCCTTCGTCCCCGACTTTCGCGACCGCGCCAAGCACCTCACCGAAGCCCTCATGGACGGACGCCTCCGCGCCATCCAAGCGGTTGCCCGCTAGCCCTCGAACGCCCGGAACTGTCGTGGTGGTAGCCGCGCTTCTTCCCAGCGCAGCTGCATCGCGCCGGCCAACTGCTCGAACCAGGAGCCGAGCACCGGGTACGTCGAGCGCATCGATGCTGCTGCCGAGATGAGGGTCTGCACGATCTGCGTACGTCGACGCACCGCCTCGGCGGGATCTTGCCCGGTCGACGCGATCAGGCGGAGCCGCGATGCCCTGACGATTCCCCAGGCAGCGCAGCCAGTGGCCATCAGCTGCTCGTACGTCGACTCGTCGGTGTCAAGCTCTTCGCGGTACGCGGTGTCCATCTGCTCGAGGACGGTCGACGGCAGCGCCGCCCAGTGGCCGTAGTGCGGGAACGGCAGGCGGAGACACGCTGCGTCGAAGCCAGGGTGTCGCCGGCCCGCGCCTTCGAGGTCGATCAGGCGTGCTCGGCCGTTCACCAGCACGACGTTGTTCGGAGTCAGATCGCCGTGGGAGAAGGTTGTCACCCGTTCGAGCGCGTCAGCGAGGTCGGCCAGCTCGACGGGACCCGGTGCCGGGAAGCCGAGCTCGTCGGTGGCGTCGGCCAGCTCCGTCCAGAGGTCGAGTGGGTGATCGAGGAACGGGATCTCATGAGGAGCAGAGAACGACGGATTCGCCTGCCGATGCAGAGTGCCGGCAACGCGCGACAGCTCGACCAGCCCATGGGTCGCCGCCTCCGGGTCGTCCCCGAACAGCAGTTGCTGCAGCGTGGGACCCGGCCCGAGATCGGTCATCACGAGCAGTTCGCCTGGTACGCCGGCGAGGAAACGCGGCGTGAGGCCGGTGTCCTGGAGGTGCTCGAGCGCCTGCTGCTCGTTGTACCGCAGCCCGCTCGAGCCCCATTCGTCGGAGGCCTGGCGTTTGCTCTTCACGATGACGGTCCGGCCGATCCCGTCGTACTCACGATCGAGTGTCAGGCGAGTGACCGGGGACGACACGGAGTTGCCGAGCTCCTGCCGTCCCGTGGCGTGCACCTCGCGACCGGTCAGGTCGCCCAGCAGCCGTTCGACGATCTCCACCCGCCGACCTTAGCCCTGCGGGTGGAGGGCTCATCGTGTTTTACGGCTTGCGGAGCTGGCCGAGGAGACCGTGGGTTTCGTTGGACGGACCTGCGGAGAACCAGAGCGCGTCGGGTCCGCCGGTGGTCGCGGTGCCGGGCAGCAGCGCCCAGAGACCGTCGATCGCGAGCGGCCGGCCGTTCGTACCGCGGACCTGACCGGTGACAGCGAACCGGTGGTGGGACGTCGGCTCGACGATGTTCACGTGGCCGTCGCCGAAGTTGCCGACCAGTACGGTGCCGGCGGGCTCACCCCACGAGGCCGGCGCCAGCGTCAGCGCCCACGGCGCGTTCAGGTTGCCGCGGGACGCGACCCGGGTGATCAGCTTCCCGTCGACCGTGTACTCGTCGACGAAACCGAGGCCGTGGCCGCGCGTCGCACGACCGGTCTTCGGGTCGGGCTTGGCGTAGGTGACGAAGATCCGCCCGTCCAGCGTCTGCACGTTGTAGGGCGCGTACCCCTTCGGCAGCGAGAAGTCACGGAACGCCCACCACGGCAGCTTCACCGGCTGGAACGCGTTGTCGAATACATCGATCCGGCCGCGCGCGAAGTCCGCCGCGAACAGCCGGTCGGAGGTCGGGGAGAGCGCCAGACCGGTGTAGACGGCACCGGGCGTGGTGGCCTTGATGTCGGCCGGACCCATCAGCGGGTTGATCGTCGGGTTCCAGGCGGCGATCTGCCCGGTCAGGGTCGAG
>DASSDE010000548.1:0-2618 GCA_035697365.1 Kribbella sp.
GTGGTGGTGTTCGCGGTCTTCTGCGTTTCGTTGTCGTTGGGTGATTTCAAGATCCCGGTGATCGACGTCGTCAAGACGCTGTTCGGCGGCGGCGACCACGCGACCGAGTTCATCGTGAACCGGCTGCGGTTACCCAGGGCATTGACCGGTCTTCTGGTCGGTACGGCGCTCGGCCTCTCCGGCGCGATCTTCCAGAGCATCGCCCGGAATCCCTTGGCCTCGCCCGACATCATTGGCGTCACCTACGGCGCCAGTGCGTTCGCCGTCTTCGCGATCGTCACCCTCGGGCTCACGGGCGTCGCGGTATCGGCGCTCGCGATCCTCGGCGCGGTGCTGACCGCGTTCATCATGTACGTCCTCGCCTGGCGGCACGGGGTGTCGAGCTACCGGTTGATCCTGATCGGGATCGGCATCGGCGCGATGGCCACCAGCATCACTTCGTACCTGCTGACGAAGGCCCGCGTGGAGATCGCGCAGCAGGCGCTGATCTGGCTGACCGGAAGCCTGAACGGCCGCGACTGGTCGAACGTCCGGTCGCTGGCGATCACGTTCGTCGTCCTGCTGCCGTTCATGGTGTTCCTGGTGCAACAGTTGCGGATCCTGCAGCTCGGCGACGAGACGGCGTACGGGCTGGGGCTGCGGGTCGAGGCGTCGCGGCTCGGGCTGATCGTGATCGCTGTGCTGCTCGCCGCGGTGGCGACGGCAGCGGCCGGCCCGATCGGGTTCGTCGCGTTCGTTGCGCCGCCGATCGCGCGCCGGCTGACTCGTTCGCCCGGTCCGGCGATGGTCACGTCCGGGTTGCTCGGGGCGCTGGTGGTGGCGGTGTCGGATCTCGTTGCGCAGCACGCTTTCGGCGACACCCAGTTGCCGGTCGGTGTCGTCACCGGCGTGGTAGGTGCGCCGTACCTGATGGTCCTGCTGGCGCGGGCCAACCGTGTCGGAAGTGGTGGCTGATAGATGGAGAACCCTGTGGAACACAGTCTGGCCGCCTCCGAGTTGGCCGTTGGTTACGACCAGCGAGAGATCATCCACGACCTCTCGGTGCGGATCCCGACCGGCAAGATCACCGTCATCGTCGGCGCCAACGCATGCGGCAAGTCGACGCTGCTCAAGACGCTGGCGCGGCTGCTGAAGCCGTCGCGCGGATCGGTGCTGCTGGACGGGAAGAGCATCCAGCAGATCCCGACCCGGGAGGTGGCGACCAAGCTCGGTCTGCTGCCGCAGTCGCCGACCGCGCCGGAGGGGATCACGGTCGCGGACCTGGTCGGTCGTGGGCGGTACCCACGGACGCGCTGGATCCGGCAGTGGTCGAAGTCCGACGACGAGGCGGTCGCGGACGCGATGACCTCGACGGACGTGCTCTCGATCGCGGACCGGCCGATCGACGAGCTGTCCGGCGGCCAGCGGCAACGGGTGTGGATCGCGATGGCGCTTGCGCAGGAGACCGACATCCTGTTGCTGGACGAGCCCACGACGTTCCTCGACCTGACGCACCAGTTCGAGGTCCTCGACCTGCTCGTCGACCTGAACAAGACCGACGACCGGACGATCGTGCTGGTGCTGCACGACCTGAACCAGGCCTGCCGGTTCGGCGACCACCTGATCGCGATGAAAGACGGCGCAATCGTTGCCGAGGGCAACCCCGCGGACGTGATCAACGAAGACGTCGTGCAGGACGTGTTCGGGCTGGCAGTGAAGGTCGTCCCGGACCCCGTCGCCGGTACGCCGATGGTGGTGCCGATCGGCCGGCACACAACCCGAGCCGATGCACCCGCGGTCCTCAAGGACGCGCCAGCGGCCGACGAGGCCAGTCCCGCAGCGGCAGCCCTCGCCGCGAGCGCTGCTGCGAACGGAGTCTGCCGCCCGACCGACAGGTAGTTCTGGCGGTCGTCCACAGGCCCGGCCGATCGCGTTCGGTTTTGGTCGGTGGGGGTGGTTATCGTGGCGGGCATGTTGTCAGCGCTCGGGTATCACCGGTCTGTCCTGGCGGTCGTCCGCCAGGTGGACGAGCGTGCCTGGACGGCGTTGCACGGCGGGCCGGAGGGTTCGCTCGACGACGTACTGCTGCGGAATGCGTACCGCTTGGAGGCCGACGCGCACCCCGTCGTCTTCCGGGCCGGCGAGCGGGCCGCGCAGGCACTTGAGCTGGACGAGGGCATCGACTACTACCAGGTGAGCGGCGAGCCGAACGCGGCGTACCTGCATCAGGCCGGCAAGCCGGTCATCCTGTTTCAGGGCGCGTTGCTCGACCGGCTCGACGAGGACGAGTTGACGGCGGTCATCGGGCACGAGCTGGCGCACCGGTTGCTGTGGCAGGCCGAGGACGGTGGATATCTCGCCGTCGATCGGCTGCTCGACGCCGCAGCAGGGGATGCGCGGACCCCGTCGCAGTACCTCGAGACGCACCGGCGCTGGTCCTTGGCGACGGAACTGTTCGCGGACCGTGGAGCGTTGACCGCCTGTGGAGACCTGCGAACGGCGGTGCGCGCCCTGCTGAAGCTCGAGACCGGACTGAGCACGGCGGACCCGGATGCGTACCTGCGACAGGCGGAGGCGCTGGATCTGCGGTCGGGCAGTCGCGGTACGTCCCATCCCGAGGCGGTCGGGCGGGCGTGGGC
>DASSDE010000549.1:0-6714 GCA_035697365.1 Kribbella sp.
GACAAGTCCCGGATCATCGGGACCCTCGACGAGCTCCAGCGGGCCGGCCTGATCGAGCGCACCCCTGACCCGGACGATCGCCGCGTGCGGCTGCTGTCGATCACCCCGCAGGGCCGGAAGGTGCGGCGGGCCGTCCGCAAGGACATCCAGTCCGAGGAGATCCGGGTCCTCGACAGCCTCGCACCGGCAGAGCGCAAGACCTTCATCCAGCTCCTGCAGAGGCTGCACGCTTCACGCTGAGGGTGGATCGCGTTCCCTCGCGCGAGTGATCCGCCCGCGGTGGCGTCTCAACAGACTGGCTGCATGACGAGGCGAGCGGTGACGATCTGGGCGGTGGCGTACGGCGCGCTGCGGGTCTGGTACGCGACGGGCCACGCGCCCAACTGGAAGCTGCCGGGTGACGACCTGTTGATCCCGAACTGGGTGTCCGTGGTCGCCTGCCTCCTCACCGCGGTCGCTGTCATCCGGATCCGGCCGCGGTTGCTGTGGGTGCTGGCCGCGGGCTGGCTCGCTGCAGCCGCGTTCATCCTGCTCGATGTGGTCGCGGGCATCCTGCCCGGTCTCGGCATTCCGTTCGACGCGCTCGGGATGCTCAGCCGACTCGGCGCGATCGTCGGCGCCGTACTGCTCGGCCTCCTGGCCCGTACGCGTCAAGCTCCCGCCGCGCCCTGGCCGGCCTGGGTCGCGATCGCGGGCGCCTGCCTCGCGACAGCCGGCTGCCTGATCCGGCTCGGAGCGCAAGCCGTCGTCGGTTTCGAGCAGACCCCGTACGCCGGAAGCCTGTCGCTGATCATCTTCGAAGGCGGATTCCTGCTCGCCGGTACGCTGCTGCCGTTCCTGCTCGTGCACCGGATCGGACGGTTCTTCCCGCGCTGGATGCTGCTGCTCCCGGGCTACCTGATCGGCGCCGGCATGACTGCGTACTTCAGCGTCGGCCTGATCCAGATGATCGTGGCCGCGATCCAGGGCGAGCCGGTGTACGGCGACGTCGGCCTGCCGGACAGCTTCTTCTGGGTCTCGGTCCCGGCGTACGTCGTGTGGGGTGCCGGGCTGACCGCCGCGACCCGCGGATACCAACTCGCCACCCGGAAGACAAACGATTCACAGTGTGATCCTCGAGTCACCCAGCGTTGAACCATCGAGGTCGTTCAATCGTTCGAATCAGGTACCGGACAACGACGCTTTGCCGGCTGGGCAGAATGGTGTCCGACCCGACCTTCCGAGAGCAGGAGCGCCGATGGCCGACGACCGGGCGACGCTGCTGCGCGAGCTGCACGACGTGCACGCGCCCGCGCTCTGGCGGTTCGTCGTCCGGCTGACCGGCGACGACCGGCTGGCCGAGGACGTCGTCCAGGAGACGCTGTTGCGGGCCTGGCGACGGCCGAACATCCTGACCGAGGATGAGGCGGGTGCCCGCGCCTGGCTGTTCACCGTGGCGCGCAACCTCGTCATCGACGACCGGCGCAGCGCCCGGGTCAGCCGGGAGGTCGCCAGCGACGACCTCCCGGAGAACCCGAGCGCCGACCACGCCAACGCCGTACTGGATGCCTGGCTGGTCGCAGAGTCGCTGGCACAGCTGTCCGAGGATCACCGGCAGGTGATCGTTCGGGCCTACTACGGACGCCGTACGGTCACCGACATCGCCGAGGAGTTGGACATCCCGTCGGGCACCGTGAAATCGCGGTTGCACTACGGCCTGCGAGCCCTGAAGCTCGCACTGCAGGAGAAGGGGGTCACGAGCCATTGACGTCCTCCCCGTCCACGACAGGGATTCCAACTACTGCCCGGAGGTAGCGAGTTGAGGTTCACGCTTCGGCGAGATCCATGGAGGCGTCCCTTGGCGTGCGCTGACGGCCCGTCCGGCCGCGATGTTGATCGCTGCATTCACGTCGGCGTGTGCCTGACGGCCACAGGCTACGCAGCCGAAAACCGCTTGGCTCTCGCGGTTCTCCGGTGCGCAGTGCCCGCAGGCGCTGCAGGTCTGCGATGTGTACGCAGCGTTGACCTTTTCGACCCGACTGGGCGCCTTGTGTTCGAGGCGGCGTACCAGACCACCCCAGGCATTTGCCAGAATGCCTCGATGCAGCGCGGCCTTTGCTCTGCGACGATTCGGCAGGAAGCTGTTGGGCTGTGCTGGGGCGGGCTTCGGCCTCGGCCGCCTGGTCATTTGAGCGATGTGCAGGTCCTCGACGCGGATGAGGTCGAACCGGCGGGCGAGAGCGGTGCTGGTCTTCTCTGTCCAGTCCTTGCGGCGGTTGTGTGCGCGCGCGAACAGCTTCGCGATCGCGGCCTGAAGCCGGCGGCGCCGGTTCGATCCGCGCTGACAACGGGAAAGCCGACGTTGAATCTGCCTGAGCCGTTCCATTTCGGGCGCCGACAAGTCAGGACACGAGAGGAGTTCGCCGGTGGACAGGGCGGCCGAGACGGCGATGCCGCGGTCGATGCCGACGACGGCTCCTGTGCCCGGTCCAGGGATCGGCGGAGGAACCGCCGCGAAGGCGATGTGCCAACGATCCGTCCGGTCCCGCGTGATCCGGTACGACTTCGACTCTGGGATGGCGCGAGACAGCCGGAGGCGGACCCAGCCAACCTTGGGCACCAGAACCTGTGCCCACCTGCGGCTCAGCTTCACGATTCGGAGCGCCTGGGGTCCCACGATGCGGAAGCCTTCGCGCTGCCCGGCTTTGCGCCACGTCGGACGCCGGTGGGTCCCGTTGTAGAAGCTTCTGACAGCCATGTCAAAGTCCCGCAGCGCTTGCTGCTGAACAGTCTGCGACCCCGCCCTCAGCCAATCGAACTCGGCTCTTGCCTCCGTCAGCTGCCGCGCCTGCTCGACGTACCGGGGTGTCGGACCTCTGTCCCGGGTCCACATCGACCATTGTTCGAGGGCGAGGTTCCACACGTACCGTGCGTGGTCGCAGTGCGTCAGCAACGCAGCTTGCTGCACGGGAGTCGGGTACAGCCGAAACCGGGACATGGGATTCACCCAATCAGCCAGCACCGACAGTCCTCGAGCTTCGAATGGAGGGAGTCGCGGTTCTTCCCGACCATGCACAACGGCGGCGTGCCGCGGCAACTCACGTGACGGACCCGTACCGGGAGTGGGATGCGGCCTATCTGCTCGGCGCACTGTCGGCGAAGGACCGGCACGCGTACGAGGAGCATCTGCACAACTGCGCCGACTGTTCGGCCGCGGTCGGATCCCTGGCAGGTGTTCCGGGGATGCTGGCCGCGTTGCCGACCGAGCGCGCACTCGCCACGGTCACCGCCGACCCGCCGAATCTGCTGCCCGGTCTGGTCCGGGACGTCCAGCGCGACCGGCGCCGGCAGCGGATCCGGTTCGGGGCCCTCGCCACCGCGGTCGCTGTCGCCGCGGCGGTGATCGGTGCGGTGCTGGTGCTCCCGTTCGCTCACGACGACCCGGAGGGCGACTACGTCGTCCTCTCCCAGACCGTGTCGAGCAAGCTGTCCGCGGACGCCCGGCTGGTGCCCGAGCCGTGGGGCACGACGATCGAGATCAGCTGCCGGTACGACGAACTCGCGACGCCGAGCGAACGCGCCCGCGGCTACGAGTTGTACGTCACCGACACCTCCGGGAAGGTGCAACTGATCGCGAGCTGGACGTCCGCGCCCGGGACCACCGTGAAGCCGGCCGCCACCACCAAACTGCAGCGCAACGAGATCCAGGCTCTGGACATCCGCAGTTCGGAGACCGGACGGGTGTTGCTCGCCGTTCGGTTCTGATCACGCATATCTGTGGCACGTCCGGGCACCTGAAAGATCAAGAACGGCGGCCGCTCGAGAGGCTGTTGGTTCAGGCCCCGGTGTTCAGGGACGTGCACCGGGGCCGCCGTACGTCGTGATCCGGCTGCAAGAAACTTCGGGCAAAGCTGTAACACCCGTGCCGTCACCGGCGATACACCGTGTGTAACGCCACTGAGAATCCCGTCCCAGGTCGTCCGCCCGAAGGGCCTGGGCCGGGATTCTCGACTGCTTATGAGGCGCCGGCAGCGTTACGTGCAAAGGCCCCCCGGTGATGCCCACCCGGGGGGCCTTTGCAGTGTGCGTACCCTCCCTAGGACGCTTGTTCAGTGCCTTCGGACGACGGCAGGGCGATCCGGTCGGCCGGCAGGCGTTCCGTCCGCTCGTTGCCGTCGTCGCCCTCGTACTGCACCAGGGCGGTCCATCCCGAATCCTCGTGGTCGCGGCCGATCAGCCAGCCGCGACGCCAGGTGCCGTCCGCGTGCACGACGACATGGCTGGGCAGAGGGAGACGGGACACCAGCTCGGTGTCGGGCTCGAACTCAGTCATGGCCGAAGGCTAGGTGCAATCCGGTCGCACCGCCTCCTGAAAGCGTGTTCCGTCACACTCTTCTCAGACTCCGGACTCGAGTCCAAACGCTTGTACGGCGCCGTTCACCTTCAAGGCACGTCCGCCGGGTATGCGGGTGACCCACCCCTCGTGCAGTGCGTGGGCGCAGAGCGCGGCGCCGACCGCGCCGGCCAGATGCGGGCGGCGCTCGGTCACGTCCAGACAGGAACGCAGCGCCGGACGACCCCGGCGGACCTCGAGCTCGATGCCGAGATCCTTCAACCAGGCTTGGCCTTCCGGCGTCAACGCGACGCCGTCCGACCAGTCGATCAGGCCACGGCCGGTCATCGCATCGGCGAGCGCGACGCCGAGCTTGCCGGCCAGATGGTCGTAGCAGGTACGAGCCCGGGCGAACGCGTCCCGCTTGCTCACGGCGGCCAGGCTGTTCATCACCTCGGTCCGCCGGGGCGCGAGCGCGGCGAGTCCTTCGATCAGCTCCGCGGTGTCCGGTCCGGCCAGCTTCACGTACCGGTGGCGGCCTTGCCGTACCTCGGTCAGCAGCCCGCCGTCCACGAGTTGGTTGAGGTGCTCGCTGATCGTCGGCCGCGACACCTTCGCCAGGCTCGCAAGCTCGCTCGCGGTCCAGGCCCGCCCGTCGAGCAGCGCCAGGCAGACCGTCGCGCGGGTCGCGTCCGCCAGCATCCGCGCCCAGCCGGCCAGCTCCTCGCCCTCGGCAGTCATACCGCCCATGATGCCGTCCCGATGGTTAGGCCGGCGCCGAACGGTTCCGTACCTAGCGTGGATCGACGTGACCCATCTGACGATCGAACCCTCCATCCTGTACGTCGGCACGCCGGTTGCACTGCTCAGCACCTTGAACGAGGACGGCACCGTCAACCTGGCGCCGATGTCCTCCGCGTGGGCGCTCGGTGACGTGGTCGTACTCGGCGTCGGTGTGGCCGGACAGACGGCAACCAATCTGCGGACCCGCCCGGACGTGGTCATCAACTACCCGCCGCCCGACCAGTGGCAGGCCGTCGAACGCCTGGCCCCGCTGACCGGCGCGCACCCGGTGCCGGCGCACAAACAAGACCGTTTCCGCCATGACCGCGCCAAGTTCGCTGCGGCCGGTCTGACGCCCACTGCCTCTGATCTCGTCACTCCGCCGCGCGTCGCCGAATGCCCGCTGCAGTTCGAGGCGACCGTGGTGCAGGCCGACTTGGACGCCAAGGGCAACTTCTTGATCGCACAGGCTCGCGTCCTCCGCGTCCACGCCGCCGAACACGTCGTCGTACCCGGAACCTCCCACGTAGACCCCGCCGCCTGGTCCCCGTTGATCTACAACTTCCGCCACTACTACGGCCTGGGCCAAGAACTAGGCGAGTCCTTCCGCACCGAAACCCCACGCTGAGCTGCGGTCAGAGGAGGCGGAGGCGGTCTACTTCCTCGTCGCTCAGGTGGACGTCCAGGGAGGCGAGGACCTCGGGGAGGGCGGACGGGGGGACTGGGCGTTCTGTGGTGGGGCCGTTGGCGTGTTCGGTGGTGAGGGTTTCGCCCACCAGGCGGCGTACTACACCGTCGGCGACGCGCATGACCACGGGGCGGCCGGTGAAGGGGGAGTTGGGGTGGGTGGAGACGTAGTGGTGGTAGACCTCGTAGTCGATCGGTCGGACCGGCTCGTCGTTCGAGGCGTGCTGCGGGATCCAGCCGTCGGCGCTCTGCTTCGAGAGCGTCCAGACGTCGCCGTCGAGAGTCAGGCGGTGGTCCCAGCCGGCTTGGTCGATGACGACGCCGTCCTTCAGCGGGGTCGGGTACAGCTGGCCGGCACCGAAGCCGACATCCGCCAGGAACTCCTGCCCGTCGACGCCGACCTTCAACAGCGCATGTGTTCGCGGCCCGGCCTTGTGCGGTTGCACCCGAGCAACCCGCCGTACGACATCAAACCCGAGCTGCTCCAGCGCAGCACCGAACAACAGCGCGTGCTCGTAGCAGTACCCACCGCGCTGCCGCCCGACCAGCTTCGCCTGGATCGCGTCGAGCGAGATGCCCGGATGCGTCCCGAGCACGACGTCGACGTTCTCGAACGGGATCGCCAGCACATGCGCCCGATGCAGACTCCGCAACGCATCCGCCGACGGCGCCACCCGCTCATGCCCGATCCGTGCAAGGTACGCATCCAGGTCAAGCCGCTCGATGTTCCACATGCGACCCACCCCAACACTTCGACCTCACTTGAGGTCAAGCGCTACCAGGCCTGTGACAGGGCGCCCGCGTTCGGGGCTGGGGTGAGGCGGTAGCCGATGTTGGCGGAGAACTCGGCCGAGAGTGCGAACCGGTCGCCGCGTACCAGCGTGTGGCGCCACTCGACGGGACGGTTCTGGGACGTGCCTTGGCGGTTGATC
>DASSDE010000550.1:0-3972 GCA_035697365.1 Kribbella sp.
TGCCCGCCACGTCCGACCCGGTCGGCTCGCTGCTGAAGCGCGGGACGATCGGTTCGAGCCCCGTGTCGGTCAAGCCGGAGCCGTTGTCCATCAAGGGCACCGGTCCACTGGCGGCCGGGACGGTCGGTACGAGTACCACGACGGCTCCGGACGACGAGGTGAACCGGGGGATGGCCAGCGTGCCGTGCCAGCTGCCCGGATCGGACTTCTGGTTCGTCGGGGTGTCCGGGGGGAGCGATCGCCGCGACGTACTGGTGCTCAGCAACCTGGACACCATCAACGCCGAGGTGAACGTCAGTGTGTTCTCGCGGACCGGTGCCGCGGACCTGCCGGCGCTCCGCGGCATCACGGTTCCGGCGCGCGGTACGGCGGAGGTCTTCCTGCGGCAGAACGCTGCGAACCTGCGGGACATCGCCCTGCACGTCGAGTCGACCGGCGGCCGGGTCGCGGCAGCGGTCCGTTCCAATGCGTCCAGCAACGGCAAGCCGCTCGGCGTGGACTGGCTGAACCAGTCGGCCGCGCCGGCGACCAAGGTGTTCGTCCCCGCGGTCGCGCCCGGCGGCGGTCAGCGGATCCTCTCGATCGCGAACCCGACCGACCTGCAGGCCAGTGCGAGCCTGACGATCAACGGGCCGAACGGTCCCTTCAAGCCGGCCGGTCTGGAGACCGTGACGGTCGAGGCGGGCTCGGTGAAGACGATCTCGCTCGACAAGGTCCTGCACGGGGACGCCAGCGCGGTCATGATCACGTCCGACCAGCCGGTGACCGCGTCGATGCGGGCCACCGATGCGAGCAACAGCGAGTTCTCGTCGATCGGTTCGGCGGAGGCGCTGAGCGGCCCGGCGTACCTGGTGCTGCCGGCGCACAAGCAGCCGGCGTTCCTGCAGGTGACGGCGCCGGGGAAGGCCGCGAGCGTGAAGTTCGAACTGCACGACGCCGCCGGCCGGGTGCTCATGACGCGGGCGCTGGACGTCGTGAACGGTTCGACGACGCCGATCTCGTTCCCCGCTCAGCCGCGGGCGACGTACGTGATGGTGCAGCAGACGCGCGGGACGGTGGTCGCGGGCGTCACGCTGATGCCGGCCGCGAAGCCGGACAAGGACGACGTGCCGCAGGTGGCCGCTTGGCCGCTGACAACGTCACTGGTCTTCCGGGCCCAGCTCGGCGCGCAACCCGACGTCAGCGCTGCCCTCCGCTGAGCCCTGGGGCTGGAGTCAGCCTTCGGTGGTGTTGGCGCCGGGGTCCTGGAGCATGCGCAGGTGGCCGCGGCGGGCGACCTCGACCGGCGCGCCCGGCGTACCGGCGCGAGGTTCGCGCGGAGGCAGCGGGCGGGCAGCCTCGCGGACTGCGTTCGCCAGGGCCTCCAGGTCGTCCGAGGACGGGCCGGCGGCGGCAGGGTCCGGAGCGAGCCGGATGACTTCCCACCCGTTCGGCGCGGTGAGGCGGTCGGCGTGGTCGGCGCAGAGGTCGTAGCAGTGCGGTTCGGCGTACGTCGCGAGCGGGCCGAGCACGCAGGTGGAGTCCGCATACACGTAGGTGAGCGTCGACACAGCCGGCTTCTGACATCCGGCGCGCGAACAGGTCCTGGCGATGCTCACGCACAGACGTTACCCCCACTAGGCTGAGCGCGTGACCGAGGCTCGCCGTCATCGCAGGCACATCGACCGCCACGGGCGTGGCATGCTCGGCCCGATCAGCCGGCCGAGCAGGTTCGCGCCGCGGGGGCTGCCGCTGCAGCGCTCCGCCGCGGCCCAGTTCGACGAGGTGGTCGCGATCGAGGTGACGCGCCTGGAGAAGCGGCTGCCACAGGTGATCGCCCGGGTCGAGTTCGCCATCGAGGACGTCCCGAACCTGGACCTCGACGCCACCGAGATCCCGCTCACCCACGCCACCGGCGGGACGTCCCACGAGCCGTACCGGATCGTCGTCTTCCGCCGCCCGATCGAACTCCGCGCCGAACGCTCCGGCTCCGCCCTCTCCTGGCTGGTCCGCACCGCCCTCGTCCTCGAACTGGCCGACGTCCTGGCCCTCTCCCCAGAACAGATAGACCCCGACTTCGACCCCGACGACGACTGACCCCCGCAACTCTCTAGCGGATGTTGAATCCTGTTCCGTAGTGTGGGAAGCAGTTGTGTCCTTCGTTGTCATCGGGAGAGGATCGTGAGTGTGAACGATCAAAAACTGCGAGTCGGTGTCGTTGGGCTCGGTTTCGCCGGGCGGACCGCGCTGGAGGCGTTCTCCGAGCTGCCGGACGTCGAGGTGGTCGCGCTGGCGGGTCTGGAGAAGGACACGCTGACCAGCCTCGGCGAGAAGCACGGCGTCCCGCATCTGTACGAGAAGTGGGAGGACCTGCTCGAGACCCCCGGCCTGGAAGCGGTCAGCGTCGGTACGCCGACTCAGCTGCACGCCCCGATCGCGCTCAAGGCGCTGGAAAAGGGCCTGCACGTGCTGTCCGAGAAGCCGCTGGCGCGGACCGTCGCCGAGGGCACCGCGATGGTCGAGGCCTCGAAGCAGGCCGGCCGGGTGCTCAAGGTCGTGTTCAACCACCGCGAGCGTGGTGACGTGGCGGCGCTGAAGCACCAGATCGACGAGGGCCAGCTCGGCCGGATCTACTACGCGAAGGCGCACTGGATGCGCCGCAACGGCATCCCGGGCATGGGCGGCTGGTTCACGAACCGGGAACTGTCCGGCGGCGGGCCGCTGATCGACCTCGGTGTGCACATCCTCGACATGGCGCTGCACCTGATGGGCGAGCCGCAGATCAGCACGGTGTCCGCGGACACGTTCGCGGAGCTCGGCCCGCAGGGCAAGGGCAGCTCGAGCAGCCCGGACCGTCCGACGGTCGACACGCTCGGGTCCAAGTTCGAGGTCGAGGACCTGGCGACGGCGTACCTGCGGCTGAAGGGTGGCGGCGCGCTGCAGCTGGAGACCAGCTGGGCGACGTACCGGGCGCCGGGGGACAACTTCGGCATCGAGCTGTTCGGTACCGAGGGCGGCGCGAAGATCGAGGTACAGAACTACACCACCACCGACACGCTGCGGATCTTCACCGACGTGGCCGGCGTACCGGCCGAGGTGAAGCCGGCCACCGGGCCGGGCCTCGGGCACCGCGCGGTCGTACGGGAGTTCGTACGGATCGTGCAGAGCGGTGAGTGGGAAGGCCAGAACGGGTCCGAGGCGCTGCTGCGGACCGAGATCATCGACGCTTGCTACGCGTCCGCGAAGGCGGGCCGAGAGGTGGTTCTCCATGACTGAGTCCAAGGGTCCGATCCGCGTCACGGTCTGGGGCGAGAACGTCCACGAGGGCCGCGACGAGACCGTCCGCAAGGTCTACCCGGACACGATGCACGGCACGATCGCGGCGGCGCTGCGCGAGAAGCTCGGCCAGGACGTCGTCGTTCGTACTGCCACGCTGCAGGACCCGGAGCACGGCCTGACCGAGGAGGTGCTGGCCGACACCGACGTACTCACCTGGTGGGGGCACGCCGCGCACGGTGACGTCGACGACGCGATCGTCGACCGGGTGCAGCAGCACGTACTGTCCGGGATGGGCCTGATCGCGCTGCACTCGGCGCACTTCAGCAAGATCTTCATCAAGCTGATGGGGACCACCTGCTCGCTGGACTGGCGGGCCGAGAACGACCGCGAGCTGATCTGGACGGTCGCCGCCGGGCATCCGATCGCGCAGGGCATCCCGCACCCGCTGGTGATCGAGCGCGAGGAGATGTACGGAGAGCTGTTCGACATCCCGCAGCCGGACGAACTGGTCTTCGTCAGCTCGTTCTCCGGCGGCGAGGTGTTCCGCTCGGGCTGCTGCTACCGCCGCGGCCAGGGCCGGGTCTTCTACTTCCGCCCCGGCGACCAGGAGTACCCGACCTACCACCAGCCCGAGGTCCAGCAGATCATCGCGAACGCCGCCAAGTGGGCCGCCCCCACCAGCCCCCGCCAACTCCCCACAGTCCACCACCGAGG
>DASSDE010000551.1:0-5016 GCA_035697365.1 Kribbella sp.
CGCCCGCCACGGCGCCGATACCTTCGGCTACAAGGCCCACTTGCGCATCGACCGCCAGCTTGCCCAACTCCTGCGCTTGCGGGTGTCTCAGATCAACAACTGCGCGTACTGCCTCAACCTCCACTACGAGGCGGCACGCGACGCCGGCATCCCCCGACCAGTGATCGATACTCTGACCGCCTGGTGGGAGACGGACTTACACAACGACGCGGCCCGGGCCGCCCTCGCCTACACCGAGGCGATCACTCGCGTCGCGGATGCGACCATCGCCGACGGTTTCGGTGCCCGGCACGACGCACTCGCGGAGCACTTCTCACCAGAGGAGATCCTCGAGATCATCGGGATCGTCATCAACATGAACATCTGGACCCGGCTCAAGCTGGCGGAAGGTGCTGTCCCGAGTACGCCGAGCAGATGACATCCTGAGCTTGTTCCCGCCACATCGGCACCGGCTCATCGGGTGCGGACGAGACCGGCGAGGGCTTGGTCGGCCACCGCCTGAAGCACGTTGCGCCCGGGATGCGTCTTGGCCATCACATTCATGCCCTGGACGACCGCAACCAGGAGCGCCGCCGACTCGGCACCGACCCCCGGGCGCAGTTCGCCCGCAACGCGTGCCCGGGTCAGTGCACCCGCGAAACTGGTTCGTAAGTTGCCGAGGTGCTGATCGAACACGCCCGACAGCTCCGGGTGCCGATCCGTCAGCTCGACCAACGAGTTGGTGACCAGGCAGCCCCAGCGGCGCCGGCCGTCCACCATCGCATCGACCAAGGAGTCGAAGTAGTCCCGCAAGCCCTGCACTCCGCTCGGCGCGGAGTTGATCCGCTCGATCGACTCGGCGGAGACCGACACCATGTAGGTCCGTACGGCGGCGACGAACAGGTCCCACTTGCTGCCGAACGCGGCGTACACGCTGCCGGGCTGCAGGTCCATCGCCTGGCAGAGCATCTGCATGGAGGTCGCCTCGAATCCCCGCTGCCAGAACACCTCCATCGCCTGTGACAACGCTTCGTCGACATCGAAGCTGCGAGTCCGTCCCATACCAGCATTCTAGAACACAGATTCCGCAATGAATCGACTATCCCAACGGGGCCGTGGTAGAACGAAGGAAAGCAACTTGTATGAGCGTTCAAAAAGGAGAGTCCGGATGCGCATCGCGGTGATGGGGACCGGTGGGATTGGCGGGTACTTCGGCGGTCGGCTCGCGTTGGCCGGCCATGACGTCGCGTTCATCGCCCGCGGACGCCAACTCGAGGCCCTGCGGTCGAACGGGCTGCGCATCGAGAGCCCGCTCGGTGACGCACACCTGCCGACCGTGGCGGCGACCGACGACCCCTCGCAGCTGGAGCCGGTCGACCTGGTGCTGTTCGGCGTCAAGCTCTGGGACACCGAGGCGGCTGCCAAGCTGATCGCACCGTTGATCACCGAGCAGACCGCGGTCGTCTCGTTCCAGAACGGTGTGGTGAAGGACGACATTCTCCGTACCGTGCTCGGCCCGGAGCACGTCCTCGGCGGCGTCTCCTACATCGCCGCGACGATTGCCGAGCCAGGCGTGATCAGGCATTCGGGCGCACTTCAGAAGCTGGTGTTCGGTGAGTACGACGGCACCAACTCGACGCGGGTCCAGCAGTTCCGGGACGCCTGCGTACAGAGCGGGATCGACGTCGAGGTCAGCCCACAGATCGCACAGACCATCTGGGAGAAGTTCGTGTTCCTGGTCGGCCTGTCCGGGACGACCACGACCGTACGGTCACCGATCGGGCCGATCCGCAGCGATCCGCGGGCCCGAGGCTTCCTCTACGACGTGATGGACGAGGTCGTCCAGGTCGCGCGGGCGCAGGGCATCCCGTTGCCCGCGGACTTCGCCGCCGACCGGCTCGCGTTCGTCGACACCGTTCCGGCCGACATGACCTCGTCCATGCACCACGACCTCGACCGGGGCAACCGCCTCGAGGTCGAATGGCTCAGCGGCGACGTAGTTGCGCGCGGCAAGGACCTCGACATCCCCACCCCCTGCAACCGAGCCATCACGGACCTCCTCTCACCCCACGCCAACGGCCACCCCGCATGACGCAACCGTTGACGATCCGGGCGATCGAGTCCTCGCTGGTCGTGCTGCCGATGCGGCGCCCGCTGGGCACCAGCGTCGCCCGGATCACTGAGGCACCCTTGTTGTTGCTGGATGTCCACACCGCGGAAGGCGTTACCGGCCGGTCCTATCTTTTCTGCTACCTCGAGGCGGCCGGGCAGGCTGCCGCCGCCCTTGCCCGCGACTTGAGTACGGCACTGGCGGGCGGCCCGGCAGACCCGGCGTCCGTGCGGGCGAGGCTGGCGTCCCGGTTCAAGCTGCTCGGCATGCGTGGGCTGGTGGCTGCCGTGGTGGCCGCCACCGATGTCGCCTGCTGGGATGCGGCGTCCCGGGCAGCCGGGCTTCCGTTGGCCCGCCTGCTCGGCGCGCGGCCGCGGCCGGTACCGGCGTACAACAGCAACGGGCTCGGACTGATCGGACCGGACGCCGCGGCCGAGGAGGCGCTGAGCCTGATCGACGAGGGTTTCGGCGCCGTGAAGATGCGGCTCGGAAGACCTTCTGCGCAAGAGGATCTGGCCGCGGTCCGGGCCGTCCGCACGGCGCTGGGACCGGACGTCGCGGTCATGGCCGACTTCAACCAGGCGCTCGACCCGGCCCAGGCACGCGAGCGGTGCCGGATGCTGGACGACGAAGGACTCGCGTGGATCGAGGAGCCGGTACGCCACGACGACTACGCCACCAGCGCCGAGCTCACGAGGACGCTGCGGACACCGATCCAGCTTGGTGAGAACTTCGCGGGCCCGAGGGAGATGGCCGAAGCACTCCGCCACGGCGCCGCGGATCTGATGATGCCGGACCTCGACCGCATCGGCGGGGTCACCGGCTGGCGCGACGCCGCGGCGCTCGCAGACGCGGCCGGCGTACCACTGTCCTGCCACCTCTACCCAGAGGTGAGTGCGCAACTCCTCGCGGCCAGCCCGACAGCGCACTGGCTCGAGTACGTCGACTGGGCGGATCCGATCCTGACCGAACCACTCACCATCCTCGACGGTCAGGCGCAGCCGCCGGACCGCCCCGGCAACGGTCTCGAATGGGACAACGACGCCGTTCAGCACTACCGCGTCACCTGACGCTCCTCGTCGCAGCCCGACCAGGGCCGGCAACAAGATGGGAAGCAGATCGGTCAAGGCGCGATCAGAGGGGCCATGGTCAGGGCCAGGTGCAGGATCAGTCGGTGCTCGCCGTTGTGCAGGTCGAAGCCGGTGATGGTTTCGATGCGGCGGAGTCGGTAGTACGCCGTCTGGCGGTGGATCGCGAGCTCCGCCGACAGTTCCTGGACGTTCCCGGCCCGGTCCAGGAACACCTGGGCCGTTCGGACCAGATCGCCGCCTTCGTCGAGGAGGCGCTGGGCCCGCGGATCGAGGACAGCGTCGGTCAAGGCGGAGCGTGGACCGCAGGCGATCAGCCGGTGGACGCCGAGTTGCGACCAGTGCGCCTCCACGCCTGACCGCGGTACGGCGGCCAGGACCTGCGTGGTTCGACGCGCCTGTTCGTGGCTGGTACGTGCGTGGGCGACGCCGGGCTGCGGATCGCCGACCCCGATGAGCAGCCGCGCCGCGGCCCCGTCGCCGAGCCGTTGAGCGTACAGCTGCCGGAGCCGCTCGATCGCCTGGGCGATGCGGGACGCCTGACTACCCGCGAGGTCGACCAGCAACGTCGTGAACCCCTCGCCGGAGGTGGCAAGGACGTGGCGCGGCAACGACCACAGGCTGAGCGGGACGATCTCACGCTCGTGCCCCGGCGGCTGCTCGGCATGCACCACCACGACGGAGGCCGCCCGCTGCACGAGCCTGCGGCTGTCGAGCTCGTCGACGGCTCGCGCCGAGGCCGCGTCGTCGGGCGCCAGCAGGTCGGCGAGCAGGAGCGCCGCGTCGCGACTCCCCCGGGCTCGCTGGGCGAGCAGAGCGCCGGCGTCCCTGGCGATGACCGCGGCCGCGTCCAGTTGCAGCGGCGTACCCAGGAGGCCATCGGGGTCGAGCAGCCAGAAGTAGCCGTACGTCACGCCGTTCCACCGCACCGGCAGACACAACCGCGGCAAGATCCCCAAGACCGGCTCGGCGGGCGTACGAACCGGACCGGGCGCGGTCGCGATGCCGAACTGCTCGAACCAGCTCCGAACCTCGGCAGTCGACCGCCGCCGCAGGATCGACCCGGCCCGCACCGCGTCGATCTCGTCCGGCTGGGTGTTGAACGCGACCAGGTTGAAGTCCCGGTCCTCCAGCACGGCGGGGGTGCCGAACACGTCCGAGAGCGCGCCGATCAGTTCATCGAGATCCATACGACCCAGACTAGACATTTGTATGACGGAAGTGCTGGCAAGCTCTGCCATCCGGACGAGGTCGGATGATCGACCGATTCCTTACCGTGCACTCACATCCCTCCACGAAGGAGCCGTCCGTGCTCGGTACCGCGCTGCTCGCCGCATCCCGCAACCGCCGCGTCCGGTCGGCCGTCACGCACTCCCCGGTCACCCGCCGGGTCGTCCGGCGCTTCATCGCCGGTGACGACGTGACGGCAGCCGTCGACACCACCCGGCAACTCACGTCCGGTGGCTTCGCCGTGACCCTCGATCACCTCGGCGAGGACACCTTCGACCGGGCCCAGGCCGAGGCGACCCGCGACGCGTACCTCACTTTGATCACGCGACTCGCGGACCAGGGACTCGCGAACGGCTCCGAGGCATCACTCAAGCTCTCCGCGATGGGGCAGGCGCTGCCCGGCGACGGCGAGAGCCTGGCCGCCGCGAACGCCCACGCGATCTGCGCGGCCGCTGCCGACGCCGGCATGACGATCACCCTGGACATGGAGGACCACACGACCGTCGACTCCACCCTTGGCATCCTGGCCGAACTCCGCAAGGACCAGCCGTCGGTCGGCGTCGCGCTGCAGGCGATGCTGTACCGCACGGAAGCAGACTGCCGCGACCT
>DASSDE010000552.1:0-3242 GCA_035697365.1 Kribbella sp.
TGGACGGCCGGCGGGCTGAACCTCGGCACCGGCGAGACGATTGCTGCGGGCAACCTGTTCACCGCGATCGGGTTCGAGGGCCGGCCGATCGCCGGTCTGCCGTTCGACGCCGAGCACGGGATCGTGCCGAACGACCGCGGCGCCGTCGTCGGCCGGCCCGGGCACTACGTGGCGGGCTGGATCAAACGTGGCGCGCGCGGCGGGATCGGGGTCAACAAGGCCTGTGCGCAGGAGACCGTGATGACGCTGGTCAGTTCGTCCAGGGGTGCAGCTTCTCCGGGTTCCTGATCGCCCAGATGTTGGTGATCTTGTCGCCCGCGAAGCCGAACGCGACCACGGTCTCGGTCTTGCCCTGGAACTCGATCACCAGGCCCGGCTGACCGTTCACGGTCCGCTCCACGATGTCCCGGCCGTGCAGGACGACGTTCAGCCGGCTGAAGGACGCCGCGACCGCGGCTGTGCCGCGGATCGGCTCGAGAGTGGCCGTCACGATGCCGCCGCCGTCGGCGGTGGCCACGATGTCCGGATCGAGCACGCTGATGATCGCCTGGATGTCGGACGTCTCCCAGGCCGCCTTGAACGCCCGGACCAGCTCGGTCTTGCGTGCCGACGGCGGGGTCGGCGCCTGCGCGTCGCGGATCCGGCGCCGGGCCGACGAGGCGAGCTGACGGCAGGCAGCAGGCGTCCGGCCGACGATCTCAGCGACCTCCGGGAACGGGTACCGGAACACGTCGTGCAGGATGAACGCGACCCGCTCGGCCGGCGTCATCGAGTCCAGGACGACCAGAAACGCCATGTTCACCGACTCGTCGAGCGTGACTCGGTCGGCCGGATCGGCGGTCCCGGACGTGGCCTCGGAGTTCTCCGGCAGCGGTTCGGGGATCCATTCACCGACGTACCGCTCGCGCCGGGACCGTGCCGACCGCAGCAGGTCGAGGCAGATCCGGCTGGCCACCTTGGTCAGCCAGGCGGCCGGGTTGTCGATCGCGTCCCGCTGCGGGACGGTCATCGCGTACCAGCGGGCGTACGTCTCCTGGACCACGTCCTCGGCGTCGGCCAGTGAACCGAGCAACCGGTAGGCGAGGCTGATCAGCTGCCGCCGCTCGCTCATGATCGCGCTCAGGCCGGGCTCTGTCACATCGGTCCTTTCGTCCATATCCGTACGACGAGGCGGCGCCGCGAACTGTGAGGTCTGACATTCCGCCGGCCTGTGCCGTCGTACCGATCATGACAACACAGAACGCAACTGCAGAGGCCGAGGTACGGGCGGCCGTCGACCGGCTCGTCGAGGCCGTCCGGACCGGTGACCTGGCAACACTGAAGACCCTGTTCGCGCCGGACCTGGTCTCGTTCGACATCCAGCCGCCGCTGCGGCACGCCGGCGCGGCGACCAAGCAGGCCAGCTGGGAGATGATCTTCGAGTCCTTCGCGCTGCCGCTCGAGTACGAGGTGCGCGACCCGGCCGTCCTCGTCGACGGCGACCTCGCGGTGGTCTACTCGCTGAACCACATGAACGCCACCATGAACGCCGGACCGAAGGTCGACTACTGGCTGCGCGCGACCTCGACCTGGCGACGGATCGACGGCAGTTGGATCGTCGTCCACGACCACGTGTCCGTACCGACGAACTTCCTGGACCGGACCGCGGCGATGGACCTCATGCCCTGATCCTCACGCCCTGATCCTCACGCCCTGTTGCGCGCCCGCCCCAGGATGTGTGGATTGGCCGGGGTGCTGCGGTCGGGCGGGAACTCGAACGCGTCGAGCTCCTCGATCTCGAAACCGGCCGCGGTGATCGCGGCCGCAGTGTCGCGGTGGGTGTGGCAGCCGCCGACGAGCAGCGGCCAGAGCGTGGCGTCGGCGATCCGCTGACCTCGGGCCAGGCAGCGACCGGGGTCGGCTGCGACGTGTTCGTAGAACCTGAGTTCGCCGCCCGGCCGCAGTACCCGGCGGGCCTCGGCGAGGGCAGTGGCCTGGTCGGGGACCGAACACAGTACGAGGGAGACCACGACGACGTCGGCTGACGCGTCGGGGGCCGGCAGTTGGTCGGCCGTACCCTCGACGACCTCGACCGGGACGGGCGCCGACGCTGCCTGGCCCTCTGCGTGTGCGCGCAGGTAGGGCTCGGGCTCGACGGCAAGGACGCGCTGCACCGTGGTGGGGTAGTGCGCGAAGTTCCCGCCGTCACCGGCGCCCACCTCGATGACGCGTCCCGCGGCACCGGTCAGGAGCCGGCGGCGGTGCTCGGCGGCGCCGTGTTCGTCGAGCGCCGGGCGGGCGCGGGCGTAGATCCGGGCGAAGAGCGGTCGTTTCATGGATCCACGATGCCAGAGTGTCGGATCGTGGCGGCAGCCGTTCGTCTGCTGAGTGAGAGCTTTCGTCACCAGAGGAGACCGCAGTGCCTACCACCACCGTGAAGATCATCGACATCATCGTGACCGACCTCGGCGCGGCTATCGAGTTCTACCGCCGGCTCGGGATCGAGTTCGAGCGCAACCAGTACATGCCCGACGACCACGCCGACTGCGACCTGCCGAACGGGCTGCACCTGATGCTGGACACCGACAGCGCCCGGAGCAAGGTCACCGCGGGCTGGACGCCGCCCGCAAGCGGCCGGATCTTCCTCACCGTCGAGTACGAAACGCCGGCCGCGGTCGATGCCGCGTACGCCGACCTCGTCGCGGCCGGGGTGACCGGGCTGCAGGAGCCGTACGACGTGCCGTGGGGAATGCGGTACGCGACCGTCGCGGATCCGTCCGGGAACGGGATCGATCTGTACGCCAACCTGCCCGCGTCCTGAGCCAGACTGTGCCGAAGGAGGTGTGTGCGTGAAGTACGTACTGATGTTCATCGAGACCGAGGAGTTCGCGCAGGAGTTCGCCGAGCTCGGGCCGGACGAGCGCGAGGCGGCGTACCGGAAGGTCTACCAGTGGTTCGACGACCACGCGGACAAGATCACGAACCGCGGGAGCAAGCTGCAGAGCGCCGACACCGCGACCACGGTCCGGATGACAGGCGGTGCCGCGATGACGACCGACGGGCCGTTCATCGAGGGCAAGGAAGTAGTGTCGGGGTTCACCGAGATCGAGGTCGAGGACCTGGACGAGGCGTTGCGGATGGTGAAGACCTGGCCGGCCTGTCCCGTGGTCGAGATCCGGCCGGTCGTCCCGATGTGACGTGCCGGTGAAGGCTTCGGGAACCGAGGACGAGCTCGCCCGCGTGGTCCGCGACCACGCGGGCCG
>DASSDE010000553.1:0-13387 GCA_035697365.1 Kribbella sp.
AACCGGACCTGCCCGGCGAGAACGGCGCGTCGCCCGGCTTCTCGCACTATCCGAGCGAGCTGAAGCGGGCCGTTGCGGACAAGATGGTGCCGAGCGGCAAGGAAGTGTCGGCGATGACGCCGCTGTGGAGCCCGATCCCGCCCGGCCTCGGCCACAACTCCTACTACGACGCGAACAACGAACGGATCGGCGCGCCGGTCCGGTTCAACATCCTGAACGGAAACGACTACGGCGACAAGCTCGGACCGATCCTTGCGGCCGGCAACGTTCCGGAGCTGCTCTGTATCCCGGGCTGGAACATCTCCGGCCTGACCCGGTTCGGACAGGCCGCGGACAAGCTGTTCGAGGACCTCACGCCGTACCTGGCCGGTGACAAGGTCTCGGCGTACCCGATGCTGGCCAACCTGCCGACCCGCGCCTGGGCGTACGGCGTCTGGAACAACCAGCTCAAGGCGGTGCCGTTCCCGTCGGACGGCTTCCCCTGGGCACTGTTCTACCGCAAGGACCTTCTGGACTCCTACGGCGCTGAGCCGCCGAAGAACACCGACGATCTCCTTGCGCTAGGCAAACAACTCACCGACCCGAAGGCGAACCGCTGGGCCTTCGGTGGGGTCGCGGACGAGATGGCCCGGGCCTTCGGAGCGCCGTCGGACTGGCGCAAGGACTCCGACGGCAAGCTGATGAACAAGATCGAGACCCCGGAGTTCGAGGAGTCGGTCGCCTTCGTCCGCAAGCTGTTCCAGTCGGGCTATGTGCATCCCGAGGTCGTGGCCAACGCCGGCGGCGACGAGAAGGCGCTGTTCGAAGGCGGCAAGATGCTGATCCGCCAGGACGGACTCGGCGCCTGGGCCGAGTCGCTGCAGCGGCAGCTCACCGTCAATCCGAAGTTCAACCCGCAGCCGGTGGCGCCGTTCGCGCACGACGGCGGTACGCCGATCACCTGGGGCGGCGAGCCGGCCGGCATCTTCACCTTCGTCAAGAAGGGGCTCGGTGAGGCCCGCGTGAAGGAGCTGCTCGGCGTGCTGAACTACACCGCGGCGCCGTTCGGGACCGAGGAGTACCAGCTCTACAACTACGGCGTCGAGGGCAAGCACTACACCTTGGAAAGCAACGGTGCGCCGAAGTTGACAGCACTCGGGCAGAAGGAGGTGTCGCAGACCTACATCTTCCTCGGCGGCCGGCCGACGGCCATCACCCAGAGCGAGTATCCGGGCTATGTGCAGTCGATGAGTGCCTGGCAGAACGCGGCGATCAAAGTGCGGCAGAAGAGCCTCTTCGACGGGATCCGGGTCGAGCAGCCGGCCAGGATGGCGGCGCTGGCCCAGCCGTTCGACGACGCGCTGCAGGACATCTTCCGCGGCCGCCGCCCCGTCAGCGAGCTGAAGACCGCGGTCAAGCAGTGGCAGGACAACGGCGGCAACGAGGGCCGCGACTTCTACGCCAAGGTCCTCAGTGACAACGGACGGTGAACGGGCCACGGGGCGCCGGGCGTCGAGCGGCGACTTTGTGCACCGTGTCCGTATGTCGACCCGCCCGGCGCACGGATCCCGTGCACAAAGTCGAAGTACGGGGATGAGCTTCCGGCAGCGGTTGCGGCGGGATTGGGTGTTGTTGCTGATGGTGGCGCCGGTGATCGTGTTGCTCGGGGTGTTCCACTACTTCCCGACGCTCGGGAACGTCATCGCCTTCCAGGACTACTCGCCGTACACCGGGATCCGGGGCAGCGCCTTCATCGGGTTCGCGAACTTCCAGCGGATGTTCTCCGAGCCGGCGTTCTGGCAGGCCGTCGCGAACACGCTCTCGATCACCGCCGTCCAGTTGATCTTCTTCTTCCCGGTCCCGATCGGGCTCGCGCTGCTGCTGAACAGCGTGCTGTCGGCAAAGATCCGGAACATCATCCAGGGCGTGGTGTACCTGCCGCACTTCTTCTCCTGGGTCCTGGTCGTCTCGTTGTTCCAGCAGATGATCGGCGGCGCGGGCCTGCTCGCGCAGACGTTGCGCGACCACGGTCACTCGGCGGTCGACCTGATGACGAAGCCCGACACGTTCATCTTGCTGGTGACCGGGCAGGCGGTGTGGAAGGACGCGGGCTGGGGGATGATCGTGTTCCTCGCCGCGTTGTCGACGATCAGTCCGGAGCTTTACGAGTCCGCCGCGGCCGATGGCGCGAACCGCTGGCGCCGGCTCTGGCACATCACGCTGCCGGGTCTGCGCCCGGTGATCGTGCTGCTGCTGATCCTGCGTCTCGGCGACGCGCTGACGGTCGGGTTCGAGCAGTTCATTCTGCAACGCAGCGCCGTTGGTGGCGGCGCCGCGGAAGTCCTCGACACCTACGTCTACTACCAGGGCCTGCTCGTCGGCGACTTCGGCTACGGCGCCGCCGCCGGCCTCTTCAAGGGCGTTGTCGGCCTCGTACTCGTCCTGGTGGCCAACAAATTCGCGCATCTGGTGGGCGAACAGGGGGTGTACTCCCGATCATGACGACAAGAGCTGTCTGGGAAGAGGAGCCGACCGTGGTCGGCCGGCTGGGTAAGCCGGTGGTGCTGGCGCTGGTCGCGCTCGCGGTCGCGTTCCCGTTGTACGTCGTGGTGGTGACGAGCCTGTCGACGACGGAGGCCGTGACGCGTGCGGGCGGGCTGGTCGTGATACCACGTGAGCTGACCGTGGCGGCGTATGTGCAACTGCTCTCGGGTGGTGTGGTCACCCGGGCGTTGCTGATCAGCGTCGTGATCACCACGGTCGGTACGGCGTTCAGTCTCGGGATCACGGTGTTCGCGGCGTACGGGCTGTCCCGGCCGGGCTCGTTGTTCCACCGGCCGCTGCTGTTCGTGGTACTGCTGACGTTCTTGTTCGGGCCGGGCATCATTCCGAGCTACCTGCTGGTGAACTCGCTCGGGTTGATCGACCACTACGCGTCGCTGATCCTGCCCGCCGCGATCTCGGCGTTCAACCTGATCGTGATGCGGTCGTTCTTCATGGGCATCCCGGGAGAGCTGATCGACAGTGCCCGGATCGACGGGGCCGGCGAGCTCGCGATCCTGCGCCGGATCGTGCTGCCGCTGTCGAAGGCCGTGGTTGCGGTCGTCGGCCTGTTCTACGCGGTCAGCTACTGGAACGCCTTCTTCAACGCGCTGCTGTACATCAACGACAACAGCAAATGGCCGTTGCAGATGGTGCTGCGGACCTACATCGTGCAGCAGGCACCGCTGCCGACCGGAGCGGGCGGTGTGGCGAACGTGGGCCTGGGCCTGTCACCGGCACCCGGACTGGCGATCAAGATGGCGATCGTGGTGATCGCGGTCGTGCCGGTCTTGCTGGTCTACCCGTTCATCCAGCGGCATTTCCAGAAGGGCGTCATCATCGGCGCAGTGAAGGGGTGAGTACACGATGAATCTGGCACGACGGCATTTCCTTGCCCTCAGCACCGGCACAGCTCTCGCCGCGGCAGCCACGACGACCGCTTCCGCGGTGGGAGCAAGGGCTGCGGAGCGCTACCGCTGGCGCAACGTGGAGATCGTCGGTGGCGGTTTCGTCACCGGGATCGTGCACCATCCGGCCAAGCGTGGTCTGGTGTACGCGCGGACCGACATCGGCGGAGCCGTGCGGTTCGACAACCGCACGCGGCGCTGGGTGCAGTTGCTGCACTGGGTCGGCTGGGACGACTGGAACTGGACCGGGGTCGAGAGCCTGGCGCTCGACCCCGCGGATCCGAAACGGCTTTACCTCGCGGTCGGCACCTACACCAACGACTGGTCACCGATCAACGGTGCGATCCTGCGATCGTGCGACCAGGGACGGACCTTCGAGCGGACCGACCTGCCGTTCAAGCTCGGCGGCAACGAGCCCGGGCGCTCGATGGGCGAGCGACTGGTCGTCGATCCCCGCGACGGACGCGTGCTGCTGTTCGGTACCCGCAACCAGGGTCTGTGGCGCAGCACCGATCGCGGCGTGACCTGGTCCCGGGTGGACAGTTTCCCGGTGACCGGGAACCCCGGGATCGGCATCGGCTTCGTGTTCGTCGACCGGTGTGACGGCACGGTCTACGTCGGCGCCGCGGATCCCGCGAATCCGTTGTACCGCAGTACCGATGCGGGCCGCACCTGGGTGCCGATCCCCGGGCAGCCGACCGGTCTGTTGCCCCAGCACGGCGAGTTGGGGGCCGACGGCAACATCTACGTCACGTACGGCGATCTGCCGGGACCCTATGAGATGTACGACGGTGCCGTCCACAAACTGAACACCGCGACCGGCGAGTGGACCGACATCACCCCGTTGCGTCCGAACACCGGCGGTGAAGCCGGGTTCGGGTACGCCGGCCTTGCCACCGACCCACGGAAGCCGGGCACGGTGATGGTGTCGACGATGGGCCGGTGGGGCCCGGTCGACGACGTGTTCCGGTCCGTCGACGGCGGCCGGACCTGGCACTCCATCGGCGAGCGGATCGTGCTCGACACGTCCGGAGCGCCGTACCTGGACTTCCACGGCACGCCGAAGCTCGGCTGGATGATCGGCGACATCTCGATCGATCCGTTCGACTCGGACAAGGTCATGTACGTGACCGGCGCGACGATCTTCGGCACCGACGACGTGACCGAGGCGGAAGCGGGCCGGAGTACGCACTGGTCGGTGCGTGCGCAGGGACTCGAGGAGACGGCTGTCCTCGACCTGATCAGTCCGCCCTGGGGGCCGCCGTTGATCAGTGCGCTCGGCGATATCGGGGTCTACCGGCACGACCGGCTGGACGTAGTACCGCCGGACGGGCAGGCGTCGAATCCAGTCAGTGGGACGTCTCCGAGTCTGGACTACGCGGCGCTCGTTCCGGGATTCGTCGTCCGGCTGGCGAACGCGAACGCGAACGAGCGCGGCGCGTACTCGACCGATGCCGGGGGCAACTGGCAGCCGTTCGCGGGTGAGCCGCCCGGTATGACGCAGTCGGGTCAGGTCACGGTCGCCGCCGACGCACGGACGATCGTCTGGGCTCCAGGCGATGTCGTCGTGCACTACTCGCGCGATCGCGGCGCGAACTGGGTCGCCGTCGAGGGCCTGCCTGCCGGTTCGGTGCTCACCGGCGATCGGGTCGACGGGAGCGTGTTCTACGGATTCGATCCGACGACCGGTACGGCGTACGTGAGCACGAACGGAGGCGCTGCCTTCACCGCGACGGCAACCGGTCTGCCGACTGGAGCAGGCAAGCTCGAGACCGTGCTGGACCGGGCCGGGCACTGCTGGCTCGCGGCCGGTGCCGGCGGGTTGTACCGATCGGTCGATCGCGGCTCGACGTACGTGCAGGTCACAACGATCCAGGAGGCGTACACCATCAGCTTCGGCAAGGCCGCGCCGCGACGCCGGGAGATGACCGCGTACACGTCAGGAAAGGTTGCGGGGGTCCGTGGGATCTACCGGTCGGACGACAGCGGCTCCTCGTGGGTGCGGGTGAACGATGACAAGCACCAGTACGCCTCCACCGGTGCGGCGATCGCGGGGGATCCGCGGGTCTACGGCCGGGTGTACCTGTCCACCAACGGATTCGGCATCCCCTACGGTGAGCCGGTATGAGACGACTCTGGTACGGCGGCGACTACAACCCTGAGCAGTGGGATCCGGCGGTGTGGAAGGAGGACGTCGACCTGATGCGCCGGGCCGGGGTGAACCTGGTGACGCTCGGGGTGTTCTCCTGGTCGTCGCTCGAGCCGGCTCCGGGGCGGTACGAGTTCGGCTGGCTCGATCAGGTGCTCGACCTGCTGCACGACGGCGGCGTACGCGTCGACCTGGCGACTCCGACCGCGTCGCCGCCACCGTGGTTCACCCGATTGCATCCGGAGGCGATGCCGGTCACAGCGGACGGCGTACGTCTCACACACGGCAGCCGGGACACGTACTGTGCCTGCGCGCCGGCGTACCGCGATGCCGCTCGGGGCATCGCGCGGGCGCTGGGCGAGCGGTATCACGACCATCCGGCGCTGGCGATGTGGCACGTGCACAACGAGTACGGAACCACGTGCTACTGCTCGCTGGCGGCGGCCCGTTTCCGCGAGTGGCTCCAGCAGCGGTACGGCGACCTGGACCGGCTCAACGCTGCGTGGACGACCGCCTTCTGGAGCCAGGGGTACGCGGACTGGGCGGACATCGAACCGCCGCGGAAAACGCAGTACCTGGTGAATCCGGCGCAGTTCCTGGACTTTCGGCGATTCTGGTCCGACGAACTATTGGCGGCGTACCTCGAGCAGAAGGCCGAGCTGCGGTCATTCTCAGAGCTGCCGATCACGACCAACTTCGTCTTCGGTGGCTGGGTGCCGGTGAACCACGCGCAGTGGGCCGCCGCCGTCGACCTTGTTGCGATCGACAACTATCCGGACCGGGCCGACGCCGGTGCGGAGGAGCAGACTGCGTTCGCGGCGGATCTGGCCAGGTCCTGGGCGGGCGGCAAACCCTGGCTGCTGATGGAACAGGCGGCCGGGACGCTCAACGAGGGACGCCGGCTGCAGACGAAGGAGCCGGGCCGGATGGCGCGGCACAGCCTGTCGCACATCGCGCGCGGTTCCCAGGGCGCGTTGTTCTTCCAGTGGCGGGCGTCGCGCGGCGGGGCCGAGATGTTCCACTCGGCGATGGTCCCGCACGCCGGGGCGGACAGCCGGATCTTCCGGGAGGTGGCAGAGCTCGGCGCCGTGCTGCCGCAGTTGGCTGAAGTTGCCGAGAGCAACGTCGAGGCGGACGTCGCGATCCTGTGGGACGTCGAGTGCTGGTGGGCGATGCAGGGCACGCATCTGCCGTCGTCCGCGCTCGACTATCTCGCGGCGGTGCGGTCGGCTCACCGGCATTTCTGGCGGGCAGGGGTGACGGCCGACGTGGTCGCGCCCGGGGCCGACCTCTCGTCGTACAAGACAGTTGTCGTCCCGAGCCTGTATCTGGTGAGCGACGAGTCCGCGGCAGCGCTGACCGCCTATGTCGAGGCCGGCGGGCGGCTGGTGGTCGGGTATTTCAGCGGGATCGTGGATCCCGAGCTGCGGGTGCGGCTCGGCGGGTACCCGGGGGCGTTCGCGGAGCTGCTCGGCGTCCGGGTCGAGGAGTTCCATCCGCTGCCGATCGACGGCGAGATCGCGTTGGCGTCGGGTGGGCGTGGGCGGGTGTGGAGCGAGGACGTACGGACCGTGTCGGCCGAGGTGGTCGATCGGTACGCCGGTGGTGTGCTGGACGGCAAGCCCGCGATCACGCGCCGCGAGGTGGGTGCGGGTATTGCCTGGTACGTGTCGACCGAGCTCGACGACGAGACCGCCCTGCGCTTGCTGGGCCTGACGCCGTCGCCGATCGAGACGGTCCGACGGCGGTCCGTCGACACCACATGGACGTTCCTGATCAACCACAGTGACTCGCGGGTCGACGTATCGGACCACGGCAGCGAGCTGGTCGTCGGCGAGTTGCCGTTGCGACCTGGTGGTTACGCGGTGGTGAAGTCCCGGTGAGGGGCCTGGCAACTGCTCTCCCGAGCCGTGAGCGCCGGGGGGAGCAGGGTCAACGGGGGTACGTCGCCGCCCTCGAGCTTCGTGATCAGCGACTCGACTGCCTGGTCGCCGATCCGGTCGGCCGGGATCGAGACCGACGACAACTGCGGGACCTGCCGCTCGGCGACGTCGTCCGCGCAGATCGCGACCAGCGACATGTCCTCGGGGACCCGTCGGCCGAGCCGGCGCAGGACGTCGAGGAGCGGTCCGATGATCGGCTCGTTCTGCACCACCAGCCCGGTGATGTCCGGGTGTTCGTCGAGCAGTTGCCGCACAGTGTGCAGGATCGCGTCGAACGTATGCTCACAGGGCGTCTCGACGCCGAGCACTCCGCGTCGTTCGGCGGCCTCCGCGAAGCCGGTCAGGGTGCGTTGCGCGAAGCCGGTCTGCCGCTCGTACACCGCGGACGGCGTCCCGAGCAGGGCCAGCGAACGGTGACCGAGATCGGCCAGGTGATCGATGCAGTGCGCGCCGGCAGCGACGAAGTCCAGGTCGATACAGGTGAGTCCGTCGGCGTCGTCGGGGTAGCCGATCAGCACCGAGGGCATCGGCAGCTCCCGCAGTACCGGCACCCGTTCGTCGTGAAGCTCGATGTCCATCACCACGAGCGCGTCGACGAGCGAGCTCTGCGCGACCCGCTCGAGCCCGTCAGATCCTTCGTCGGCGGTGAGCAACAGGACGTCGTGGTCGTACCGGCGGGCGGTGGTGACGACCGCGGCGGCGAACTGCATCATCACCGGGACGTGCATCCCGGTGCGCAGCGGGATCACCAGAGCGAGGACATTGGATCGCTGGCTGGCCAGTGCGCGCGCACTCGCGTTCGGCCGGTAGCCGAGCGCCTGCACGCTGCGTTGTACGCGTTCACGGGTGTCGATCGAGATCGTCCGCTTCCCGCTGAGAACGTACGAGACCGTGCTGGCCGCAACCCCGGCGTGCCGCGCGACATCCGCGATCGTGACCACGTCATCCCCTCTCCTGAGCCTGCCCCAGTTCTACCCCAGTCGAAGCGCTTCGACACTCCATTTGATCCCTTGCGTTCGCCCAAGGTCCGGTCGTCGGCCGGACTCGACGAGAGGAATGGAAATGCAGAAATGGTGGAAAGCAGCAATCGCTGTGCTGACAGCAGTGGCCACGGTACTCGCCGCCAGTCTCGTGACCGCGGCACCCGCCCAGGCGGCGGCGTGGTCGTCGTCGGACCCGTTCGGCAGCTGGTCCAACGGTGGTTACACCGTGCGTAACGACGTCTGGGGCAGCGGCGCCGGGCCACAGACCATCTGGGCCAACTCGTACAGCAACTGGGGCGTCTGGGCCGATCACCCGAACACCGGCGGAGTGAAGTCCTACCCGCACTCTGCCCGCTACATCGGCAAGCAGGTCAGCGCCCTCGGCACCCTGGCCAGCAGCTTCAACGTGTCCCGGCCGGGCAGCGGATCGTACTCCTCGACGTACGACATCTGGGCCGGCAACAACGCCTACGAGATCATGCTCTGGATGAACAAGCAGGGCGCGGTCGGCCCGATCGGCAGCAAGCAGACCACGGTATCGGTCGGTGGCCACAGCTGGGACGTCTACCGCGGCAGCAACGGGTCCAACGCGGTCTTCTCGTTCCTCCGCACGTCCAACACCAACTCCGGCTCGGTCGACGTCAAAGCGGTCCTCAACTGGATCCGTAGTCAAGGCTGGATGGGCGACGCAACCGTCGGTGAAGTCCAGTTCGGCTTCGAGATCACCTCGTCGTCCGGCGGAATGAACTTCGCCAGCAACGCCTTCTCGGTCACGTCGAGCTGACTCGGCTGGTTCCAGGAGGGTTTTGCTTGCGGACAGCGGTAAAACCCTCCTCGGACCGGCGTGAAACGCTTCCAGGACCTCGTCCGCGTTGTGGGCGGCTCAACATGATGCCGAGCAGGACCAAGGCGAGCCCGCCGGCCTGGCGCAAGGTCAGGACATCTCCTGAGACGAGCAGCCCGAGGAGTACGCCGGTGATCGGGTTCAGCAGCCCGATCAGTCCCACGGTCGCGGCGGGGAGTCTGCGCAGGCCCGCGAACCAGGCCGTGAACGCAAGCGCGGTCGCGACGAGTCCGACGTACGCGAAACCTGCGACGGCTGGTGCGTCGAGCTGTGGTGGAGCGCCTTCGACCGCGATCGCGAACGGGATCAGGGCAATGCCGCCCGCGATCAGTTGCCAGGAGGTCGTGGCAATCGGACCGTCGGATGCTCGGCCCCACTTCTTGGCCAGGACGTACCCGCACGACGACATCGTGAGAGCGGCGGCGGACGCGGCGACGCCCCGGAGGTCGACGGACGTCGAGCCGGCTCCGAGGAGCAGGACGACGCCGCCGACGCCCGCGGTCGCTCCGGCGAGGACCAGAACGGTCGGGCGTTCCGCGAGCAGGCCCCAGGCGAACAGTGCCATCGTGAACGGCGCCGCGGACATGATCGTCGACGCGAGGCTGACCGGGAGCAGTTGCGAGGCGACGTAGATGAGCGCGAAGAACGCGCCCATGTTGCAGACACCGAGCAGGATCGAGCGCCACCACCAGACGCCGCGGGGGAGCCGGCGCGCCAGTACGAGCAGCAGCAGGCCCGCGGGCAGCGCGCGGAACACCGCGCCGTACAAGGGATGCCCGGCCGGGAGGTACTCGTGGGTGACGAAGTAGTTGGTGCCCCAGGCGATCGGAGCGATCGCGGTGACGAGGGTCCAGCGGAAAGTATCTTCCATGGAAAATATTGTAGCTTCCCGGGAAGATAGAGTGGAACGGTGGACCACGTAGCGAGAATCCAGGCGGAGTGGCGGGCCGAGCGGCCGGACCTCGACACCACCCCGCAGGGGGTGATCGGCCGCCTGCACCGGATCGCCAACCAACTGACCGGCGAGCTGACGCTGCTCTACGCGCAGTACGGGCTGAGCGAGGGGGAGTTCGACGTCCTCGCGGCCCTGCGCCGGGCGGGCGCGCCGTACGAGCGTGCGCCGGGGGAGATCGCGCTGCACACGATGGTGACCACCGGCGCGGTCACCAAGCGCGTCGACCGGCTGGAAGCAGCCGGACTGGTCCGGAGGCGGCGCAGTGACGACGACGGGCGGGGGCGGGTGGTACGCCTGACACCGGCTGGACGGCGGCTGATCGACAAGGCGTTCACCGCCCATATGGCCAACGAGCAGCGCCTGCTCGGCGTCCTGAGTCCTGCGGAGTCTGCCCAGCTCGAGAAGCTGCTCACCACCTGGCTCGACCGCCTCGACCCGGCGCGCGCCGCCGACGTCCCGGACACCGATGCCCCGGGTGGGTAACCTCGGCGACCCGGGCTGTTGCCGGAGGAGTCGATAGGAGATGATGCCGACCGTGACCGGACCACAACGCGAGCCCGCGCTGACGCCGTCGGAGGCCGATCCGGCCATTGCCGGCCTGACCGCGGGGCTCGACGGGCCGACAGGCCGGTTCGCACGGCTGAGCTCCTCGTGGTGGACCCCGCTGCGGATCGCGCTGGCCGTCTGCACGCTCACCTTCGGTCTCGGCGTCCTGCAGAAGGCCCCGTGCATGGAGGCAGGCTGGGACCGGCAGAGCTGGCGGCCGTTCAAGGCGTTGTGCTACTCCGACATCGGGTTCCTCTACCAGGAGCGCGGGTTCGCGGAGGGCAACCGGCCGTTCCTCGACACCGGCAACTACCCCGTGCTCGAGTACCCGGTGCTCACCGGCGGCTTCATGGAGGTCGCCGCGCAGCTCACCTGGCTGATGACCGGCGACCCGAAGAAGGACCTGACCGTCGAGCAGAAGCGCGACACGGCCGGCGTGTTCTTCCTGGTCAACACCGTGATGCTGTTCCTCTGTGCGCTGGTGATCGTCGGCCTCACGGTCGCGACCGCGCGCGGGGTCGCGTCCCGCCCGGGCGCGGCACGTGGGCAGCCGCTGGACGCCCTGTACGTCGCCGCGGCGCCGGCGCTGGCCTTGACGTCGACCATCAACTGGGACCTGTTCGCGGTCGCCTTGACGGCGGGGGCGATGTTCGCGTGGTCGCGCGGGAAACCGGTGTGGTTCGGGATCCTGCTCGGGCTCGGGACGGCGGCGAAGTTCTATCCGTTCCTGCTGCTCGGGCCGTTGCTGATCGTGTGCATCCGCGGGCGGAAGCTGTGGCCGTGGTTCCAGGCGGCGATCGCGTCGGCGGTCGCGTGGGGTCTGGTGAATGCGCCGATATACCTGCTGGCGAAGAACGAGTGGCTCTCGTTCTGGCAGTTCAACGACCAGCGGGAGAGCGACTACGGCTCGATCTGGTACGTCCTCAAGCTCGCCAAGCACGAGGTCACCGACGTCAACCAGCTGAACATCGTGATCTTCGCCGGGCTGTGCCTGTCGATCGCGATTCTCGGGCTGATGGCACCACGGCCGCCCCGGTTCGCGCAGCTCGCGTTCCTGGTCGTGGCGGCGTTCCTGCTGATCAACAAGGTCTACTCACCGCAGTACGTACTGTGGCTGCTTCCCCTGGTCGCTCTGGCGCGGCCGCGGCTGCGGGACTGGCTGATCTGGCAGGCCTGTGAATGCTTCTACTGGATGCTCGTGTGGATGCACCTGGCGCAGTTCCTGCAACCTGGCGATCCGAACGTGCCGGACCGGATCTACTGGCTCTCGGTGATCCTGCGGATGGCCGGCACCCTGTGGCTGATGCTGGTGGTCGCCCGCGACATCCTCCTCCCGGAGAACGATCCGGTACGCCGCCGCGACGCCGTCGACGACCCGTCCGACGGCGTCCGCTCGCACGCCCCGCTCGCGACTGCTTAAAGCAGTAGTTTCAACACGTCGAGGTTGCCGCCGCTCACGACCGCGGCGGTGACTCCGGCTGCCTGCGCGCTGCCCTCGAGCAAGGCGGCGAACGGTGCCGCGGCGGCGGGTTCGAGAGCGAGCTTGGTACGCGACATCACCAGGCGGGTCGCCTCCAGCAGGGCGGCTTCGCTGACCCGGACCACCTCGTCGACGTACTGCTGGATGAGGGGGAGATTGCGGTTGCCGCAGACGGGGGCGGCGAGACCGTCCGCGATCGAGCGGGCGGACGGGAGTTTCTGCGGGCTGCCGGCGGCGAGGCTGCGGCTCACCACGTCGGCCTGCTCCGGCTCGATCCCGATCACGCGGATCTCCGGCTTGAGCAGCTTCACCGCGGTGGCAACGCCCGAGATCAGGCCGCCGCCGCCCACCGGAACCAGCACCGTGTCGAGGTCCGGCCGGTCAGCAAGCAGTTCGAGGCCGAGGCTGCCGTGGCCCGTGATCACGTCCTCGTCGTCGAAAGGGTGGACGCCGGTCAGCTGCCGCTCGTCGCGGAGCTGCTCGTACTGCGCCATCAGGTCGCCCTCGACGAGCTCCACGGTTGCGCCGTAGCCGCGGGCCGCGTCGACCTTCGCCGGTACGGCCGTCTTCGCCATCACGACGGTCGCCGGGACACCGGCGTTCCGGGCGGCCCACGCGAGCGCACCGGCCGCGTTCCCGGCCGAGACGGTGATGACGCCGCGGGTACGTTCCTCCGGGCTCAGCCGGAGCAGCTTGGTCAGCAGGCCGCGGACTTTGAAGCTGCCGGTCTTCTGGAACAGCTCGGCCTTCAGTACCAGCTCCGCGCCGAACCGCTCGTCCAGCGCGGACGAGGTCAGCACCGGTGTGCGATGGATCCGCCCCTCGAGCTCCTGGGCGGCCTTCTGGATGTCATCGAGTGTCGGCATACCACCGACTCTAGAAGGCTGCCAGTTAGAGGCGTGCGGCGACTGCGGCGGCGAGTTTGGTGAGGGCTCCGGGGGACTGGGGGAAGAACAAGTACGGCTCGATGAGCTCGATCTCCATCAGGAGGAAGCGGCCGTTCACGACCACGCCGTCGACGCGGGCGTAGACCGGGGCCGGGCCGGAGGCCGCCAGGGC
>DASSDE010000554.1:0-5640 GCA_035697365.1 Kribbella sp.
GCGCGGGCCCCCGAGTCAGTGCGGCATCAGCCAGGGCACGTACCGGCGGCACGGCGCCTGCACGCCGGCTGGCGACGATTGCCGCGACGACCGCGGTCACGGCGGCAAGGGCCGACCCGCCGCCGAGGGTCAGGCCGTCGATCTGTGGGCCCAGCCCGTCCGGCGCGATGCCCACGGCGGTGAGCCGGGACAGCACCAGTGCACCGAGCCCGAGCCCAGGAACGATGCCGACGGCAATCATCGGTACCGCGACCACAAGGATCTCGGTGATGACGACGCCGCGCACCTGCCCGCTGGTCGCCGCGAGCGAGCGGAGCAGGGCCAGTTCCCGTTCGCGTTGCTGGACGGTCAGAGCGATCGTCGACACCACGCCGAACCCGACGATCAGCACGGTCCAACTGCCGAGGATCACCGGGAGCAGAACGAGCGTGTCCGAGCCCTGCGCGGCCGGGGACAGACCCGTCTCGAGCAGCAGCGCGAACGCGGTCAGCAGAGCGGTCCCAGCCAGGAGCACAGCACCGGAGGCGACGTACGCGGTCCAGCGCCGGCGCACCGTACGTACAGCCAGGCGAATCATCGGTGTGCACCTCCCGCGATCCGTCCGCGGGCGCCGAGCTGGGTCATCCGAGTGGCGACCGCTTCCGCGACCGGCTGCTCCATCACGTCCGCGATCCGGCCGTCGGCGAAGAACACCACACGGTCGGCGTACGAGGCCGCCACCGGGTCATGGGTGACCATCACGATCGTCTGGCGTGCCGCCGACTCCCGCAGCAGTGCGAGCACCTCGGCCGCGGCGTTCGTGTCCAGTGCGCCGGTCGGCTCGTCAGCGAAGATCACCGCCGGGCCGGCGAGCACCGCGCGGGCGATCGCGACGCGCTGCTGCTGCCCGCCGGACAGCTCGCTCGGGTAGTGCGTGGTCCGCTCCCCGAGGCCGAGCCGGACGAGCAATTCGTCGACGGCCACAGAATCGACCCGGCGGCGGCCGAGTTCGAGCGGCAGGACGACGTTCTGCCGGACGGTCAGCGTCGGCAGCAGGTTGAACGCCTGGAACACGAAGCCGAGGCGCTCGCGGCGGAGCCTGGTGAGCGTGCGGTCGTCGAGTCCGGTCAGTTCGGTCCCGTCGACGGTGACGGTCCCGGAGGTCGGACGGTCGAGACCGGCGGCGCACTGCAGCAGGCTGCTCTTCCCGGAGCCGGACGGGCCCATCACGGCGGTGAAGCTCTGCACGGGGAACGCGATCGAGACGTGGTCGAGTGCGGTCACCGCGCCGGCGCCCACGCCGTACGTCTTGACGACGTCGTCCAGCTCGACGGCGGGTGCGTATGGTGTACGAGTCATGTTTACACCGTACGCAACGGAGCGTGACGAAACTGGCGTGCCACGCCTACTTTTGCTGGTGGAGCTAAGCCCACCACGCGGTGAGATGGCGGAACGAAATTGAGCTCGGCTAGTATTTCGTCACGAAAGGTGGTGGGGTGTGGAGACGTGCCAGGTGTGTGCGAAGGTGCTTGCGGTGACAGCGTCCGGGCGTGGCCGGCCGCGCCGGTACTGCAGCCAAGCCTGCCGCTCGAAGGCCCACCGCCAACGCTCCGCCGAGGTGCCCACTCCCCGACCACCCGACCGTGCAGCTGGCGGTGCAGCCGACGGTGCGCCCGACTCCGGGGCTGGGCTCACGGCTGATGCGATCATCGGTGCGGCGATTGCGCTGGGCGATCGAGGGGGTGCCGACGCGGTCTCGATGCGCGCCGTCGCGGCCGCGCTGGATTCGAGTGTGATGTCGCTCTACCGGCATGTCCCCGGACGTGAGGCGCTGATCGACCTGATGGTCGACAAGGTGTTCGGCGAACAGCCGCTGCCCGATCCCGGACCGGACGGCTGGCGCGCGAAGCTGGAGCTCTCGGTGCGCACCGAGTGGTCGGTGTATCTCCGCCATCCGTGGGTCGCCCGCCTGGTCGCCAACACCACCCGCCCGCCGCTCGCGCCGAATCTGTTCCGCTACACCGACTGGCGGATCCGCGCCCTCGACGGTCTCGGGCTGCCGTTCGAGGTCATGACCCAGACCGCGATCGTGCTGAGCACGCAACTCCAGGGCGCAGCGCTCGGCCTGCACGCGGAGCACGAGGCGATCCGGAACAGCACCCGTGACGACTGGACGACGGCCAGGCAGGAGGCGATCAACGACGTCCTGAGCACACGGGACCTCCCGATGATTGCCCGCTTCGGCCCCGCCGAGTACGCCGCCTCCGCGCCGGACCGGATCGTCGAGTTCGGTCTCGCGCGGCTCCTCGACGGGATCGAGGCGATGCTCAGCTGACCGGGTCGCGGCGCGGCAGTAGCCGACGCCGTGGCTCCACCTGGTCGATCCAGTCGAGGTCGTCGGACAGTACGGCGTCGTTGGAGCGTTCGGCGTACGGGTCCGGAGCCGGCGGGGGCGGCGGCAGTGCGCGGAGCTTGAGCGCGACCATCGGGATCGCCAGCAGCACAGCGACCACCATCCACGGCCAGTACTCGCGCAGCATCGGCGCGAACGACTCGAAGAACGCCTCGGTCGACGCGTCCCCGACCGCGTCCATCGGTTTGCCGGACGACTGGCTGACCAGGCGCACGGACTCGACCGCGGCGAAACAGACCAGATAGAACCCGGTCAGCGGGATCCACGATCCGACCGAACGCCAACCGCGCTTCCAGCAGGCGATGTAGAGCAGCAGCGCGAGCCCGGCGCCGACCAGCAGACCGTTGAGCTGCCACAACCAGCGCCAGTCACCCAACTGCTCGGCCGGACGCATCGTCGTCCACGCGACCGGCAGCGCCAGCGCGAACGCCGCGAGCACCGAACTTCTGGTGCCGAGGGCACCGAAGAACGCACCGAGGACGCTTGCCACCAGCAACGTGATCAGCAGGTCCCGCTCGCCGAACGAGGTCCCGGTCGCCCACCACATGCCCGCGGCAACAGCCAGAACCACCGGCAGCGCGATCCGGACCCGCCCGATCAGCAGCCCTGCGAGCACACCGCCGGCGAACCCTCCGAGCACCAGCAGGTCGACACGCGCCGGCACGAACGCCGTCGCACCCTCCGGGAGACCCTTCAGGTACGTCGCGGAGAAGCCGCCCACGAACCAGGCGACCACCGCGGCCGGAATCGACCACAGGTAGCGCATCACAACCCCGTTCCACCCCAACGATCGCGACCAAGGAGGCGGATGGGGCTAGTGCTGGGATCTCTCGACCTTGCTCTTCAAGATCTCCGGTGTGTCGACAGTAGCTCCCTCGGACCGCAACCAGGCGTCAAGACTCGCCCGATCCTGCAGAGACATCACTGCCACCACATCGCCGCGCCGAGCCTCCGCGACCAGCGCCTGCGTCGCCTCCAGCTCGGTCGGGAACGCCGGTACGTCGTCCACGCCGACCGAGGCGGCACCCGCGCGGAACACCGCCTCGAGCTCCGCCGGCGGCCGCCCGCGCAGATAGTCGCTCTTGTGCCCGATCGCCACCCGATCGGCCGCCCGGGCGCCCATCGCGCCGAGGGCCGCGACCATGTCGTCGGCCCGGTCGCCCGGCGAGCCCATCGCGAGCATCAGCCGGCCGTCCGCGGGCCGGACCCCGTTCATGATCTCGAGCAGCGCCTCGAGCCCGGCCTCGTTGTGCGCAAGGTCGATGATCACGGTGACGTCGCGCAGCGAGTACATGTTCATCCGGCCGGGGTTGTTCGCGTTCGGCGCGAACGTGCTCAGCCCTTCGATCACCGCCGCTCGCGGCAGCCCGAGACCGAGCGCGGCCGACGCCGCCGCCAGCGTGTTCTCCACGTTGTAGTGCGAGAGCCCGGACAGCGTCATCGGTACGTCGGCCACCTTGAGCAACGGCTCCGGGTCGCGCCCGGTGTCCAGCACGGTGACGAACCCGTCGAGCACCGTCGTCGCCCGGCCGCCCTCGTCGAGCACGGTGCGGATCGACGGCGAGTCGGGGTCCCGCGAGAACACCCAGCACTTGGCCGGCGAACCGAGCCGCATCGCGAAGGTCCGCGGGTCGTCGCCGTTCACCACGCACCAGCCGCGCGGCCGCGTGATCTGCGTGATCACCGCCTTCACCTCGGCGAGCTGGTCGACGGTGTCGATGCCGCCCAGGCCGAGGTGGTCCGCGGTGACGTTGGTGACCACCGACACGTCGTTGTACGCGATGCCGATGCCGCGGCGCAGGATCCCGCCGCGGGCGGTCTCGGTGACCGCGAGCTCGATGCCCGGCTGCGACAGCACCTGCCCGGCGCCGCTCGGCCCGGAGAAGTCGCCGTACTTCACCAGCTCGCCGTCGAAGTACACACCGTCGGTGCTCGACCAGCCGACGTGCAGCCCGGCGGCCCGGCCGATGTGCGCGATCATCCGCGAGGTGGTGGTCTTGCCGTTCGTCCCGGTGACCGCGACCACCGGCACCTTCGGCCGCAGCGTCGGCGGCGGATTGCCCGGCGGCTCGTCCCGGACGCGCTCGCCGACGGCCCCGATCAGGCCGGACAGCTCGTCGGCCCCGAACGCGTCCAGCACCTCGACGATCGCCGCGCCGAGAGCCCGCGCACGACCCTCATGTGCCCACGGGAACGCCACCACAAGCCGCCGTACGTCGGACTCCGGGCGTACCCGGACGCCGATCCGGCCGATGCCCGCCTCGCGTGCGATCCGCCGTACGACATGACCGACGACCCGGATCGCGAACCGCTGCCGGAAACCGGACCCGATCCGGCCCGGGCGCGTCGCACCGAGGCCGATCGCCTGCGCGTACGCCTTCGCGGCCGGTGCGGGCGCGTCCACGAGCGCCGACAGATCCAGCGTCAGCTTCACCGCCGCGCGACTGAAGTACAGGTTGGCGCCGTCGAGAACGCGGAGCTCTACCAGGGAGGTTGCCACTACGCTCCCATCGCGTGGTAGCCGCCGTCGACGTGCACGATCTCGCCGGTGGTCGCCGGGAAGAAGTCACTGAGCAGCGCGACGATGGTGCGGCCGGTCGGCTCCAGGTCCGACGGGTCCCAGCCCAGCGGGGCCTTGTCCAGCCACGGCTCCTCGAACTTCTCGAAGCCCGGGATCGCCTTCGCGGCCAGGGTCTTCAGCGGGCCGGCCGAGACCAGGTTGCACCGGATGCCCTGCCCGCCGAGATCGCGCGCCAGGTACCGGTTGGTGGACTCGAGCGCCGCCTTCGCGACACCCATCCAGTCGTACCCCGGCCAAGCCACGGTCGCGTCGAAGGTCAGGCCGACGACACTGCCACCGCGGCTCATCAACGGCGCGCAGGTGACGGCCAGCGCCTTGAGTGAGTACGCCGAGACGTGCACCGCCTGGGACACGTCGTCCCACGGGCCGTCCAGGAACTTGCCACCGAGGATCGTCTCCGGGTTCCCGTAGGCGATCGAGTGCACGACGCCGTCCAGGCCGTCGACGTGCTCGCGGACCGCGTCGGGAAGCGCGGCCAGGTGCTCGGGGTTCGTCACGTCCAGTTCCAGGACGGGCGGCTCCTGCGGCAGGCGTTTCGCGATCCGTCTGGTGATGCTCAGCGCGCGGCCGAAGTTCGAGATGAGCACGGTGGCGCCTTGCTCCTGCGCCACCTTGGCGGTCGCGAAACCGATCGAGGTGTCGAGCGTGACGCCCGCGACCAGGATGC
>DASSDE010000555.1:0-2220 GCA_035697365.1 Kribbella sp.
GACGGTCGCCTGCGTCTTCCTTGCGACGTACGGGACGTCGGCCATGTGGTCGTAGTGGCCGTGGTGCACCAGGATCGCGTCGGCGGTGCTCAGGTGCTTGTCGATCACCTCGGGCTTGATCACCAGCTTGGTCTTCGGGTCCGCGCCCGCTGGGGTGAACGTTCCGGTCTTGAAGCGGGTCAGCCACGGATCGGTCAGGATGACGCTCTTCCCGCAGCGGAGCTGCCACGCGTGCGTACCGAACCACGTCAGCTCCACCGGCTCCCGAACCGCCCGGTCTGCTGTGGTCGCCGCCCCGCCCGCTCCGGCCGCTCCGCCCGCTCCGGCCGCCCTGCCCGCTCCGGCTGCTCCGGCTGCCCCGGCTGATCGCGTGGTCGCGGCCTCGCTCTGGTTCTCGAGCCCGATCGCCCCGACCACGCCCGCGGCCCCGGCCGCCGCCGCGCCCGCCAGCATCCCTCTCCGACTCACCTTCACGCTGTCTCCTCTGCTCGACTGAGCCCTCAGTCAAGGTGAGCCGCCGACCCCCTGTCGAATATGCTCTCGGGCATGAACCGATTGTCTGCAGATATCACCGCAGGTCAGCTGGGTCCATGCTGACCGAAAGACATCTGCAGATTTTCGTAGCGCTCGCCGAGGAGCAGCACTTCGGCGACGCGGCGCGGGTCGTCGGCATCACCCAGCCGCCGCTGTCCCAGGGCCTGCGCAGACTCGAGGCGCTGGTCGGCGCCAAGCTCTTCGAACGCGGTGCCGGCGGCGTCGAGCTGACGCCGGCCGGGGTAGCACTGCTCCCGTACGCGCGCCGCGCCCTGACCTCCATCGAGGAGCTCCACCAAGCGGCAGTCGAGCGCGATCCGGAGGGCCCGGAGATTCGCATCGGCCTGGCGCCGGAGGTCCCACCATCGGCCGGTGCCGCGGTGGCTGCCGCATCCGGCGAGGTGCTCGCGGGCAGTCGGGTCTCGGTCGTGACCGCGCCGACAAGTTCGCTGGTCAACCAGGTCAGTACGGGTCGTCTGACCCTCGCTGTCGTCGCGCATCCGACTGTGCTCGACGGGCTGGAGGCCGGACCAGTCGCTCTGCTCCCGACGTGGGTCTTGCTCCCGGCCGGTGTTGCGGATGCCGACGTGGTCCGGTTGCGGCAGTTGGGCGGGCTGCCGATCGCCGTACGACCACGGGCCGAGGCACCGGCCGCGCGCGACCTGTTCCTGGACACGCTCGCGCTGCATCGGCCCACTGGCGGGACTGTCGTCGTGACCGATGAGCGCGCCGGCTTGGCGATGGCCGCGGCGGGGCAGGCGGCGATGGTGACCGCGGATCCGCTGCTCGCCGCGCCCGGCGTCACACGCCATCGGCTGGCCGACGATCCACTGCCGTTGCGCTTACGCCTCGTCTGGTCGAGGACGCGCACGCCGTTCCTCCGTCCGAACGACGTGATGGCACAGCTCACGGAAGCGCTCGCCTCGTGAACGCCCGGATCCGTACGGTCTTCGAAGATGCCGGCGTCCGCGGCTGGCTGCACGCGGTGGCGCTGGACGAGCCGGAGGCGACTGTCCAGGTGGACGCCGACGGGATCGTGCCGCTGGCCTCGGTCTACAAGCTCCCGCTGTTGGCCGGGTTCTGCCGGCTGGTGGATCTCGGCGAGCTAGACCCACGGCAGCAGCTCACGCTCGATCCGTCCGCGCGGACTGCTGGGCCGACTGGGCTGTCGGCGTTCGCTGACCCGGTGACGGCGTCGCTGCGGGACCTCGCGCTGTCGATGATGACGGTCTCCGACAACGCGTCGGCGGATGCGCTGCTGGAACTCGTCGGACTGCGGCGGCTGGCCGGGATGCTGACGGAGTTCGGTCTGCAGCGGACGTGGGTACGTCGCGGGACCGCGGGCAATCTCAGCGACCTCCAGCGACGTACCGGAACGAACGACCCGGACGCAGCACTCGCCGTCCTCGCGGACAACGACCGGACCGACCCGGCCGGGGTCTACGAGGCGGCGAACGCCTCGGCGAGCACCGCTAGGGACATGACGTCGTTGCTGCGCCGGTTGTGGGCGGGGGAGCTGTTGTCGCCCGAGCAGACCGAGTTCGCGAAGGCGACGATGCATCGGCAGGTGTTCCTGCACCGGCTGGCGTCCGGGTTCCCGCACGACGAGGTACGGGTCGCGGGGAAGACCGGGACGTTCGGCGCGTTGCGGCACGAGGTCGGCGTGATCACGCTGCCCGGCGGATC
>DASSDE010000556.1:0-8467 GCA_035697365.1 Kribbella sp.
CGACCAGGGCGACCTGAGCTGGCGGAACGCGTCCGCGGTCGCCGTGGTGGTCGCCGCCAAGAAGTACCCGGCCAGCCCGCGCAAGGGCGACGCGATCGCCGGGATCGACCAGGCGGAGAACGACGACGTCCGCGTCTTCCATGCGGGCACGGCACTCGACGACGACGAGCTGGTCACGTCCGGTGGCCGGGTGCTGGCGGTGAGCGCGGTCGGCAAGGACCTCGCCGAGGCGCGGCAGCGTGCGTACGCGGCAGTTGGTCAGATCCGGATCAAGGGCTCACAGCACCGTACCGACATCGCCCTCAAGGCCGAGCGCGGCGAGATCACCGTCTGACACGTCCTACGGCTGGCCGGCGGTCCAGGTCCCCTCGGACGGGCCGATCGTGCCGTCGATGGTGTTGTCGCGGACCGGGTGGATCGGGTCGATCTTCGGCATCGGGGGCAGCGGATTCGCGAGCATCTCCTGCAGGCGCTCGTCCTCGATCCCCGGTATCCCTAGCACCGCTACCCGCCGGACACCCGTACCGGGATGCTTGAGCAGATCGCGGTACGTCGGGCTGAGCCGGCGGAGGAACCGGAGCTGGCCCTTCGCGAGCACCGCCGCGCCGACGTCGGCGACCGCCGGACTGGCGGCGATCCGCCGGAGGAAGTCGGGCACCGCGAGCCCGCTCTCGGGGACCAGTTCGAGCGCCGCGGCCTCGACCGGGTACGTCGATTCGGTACGCACGACCTTGATCCGCTGGCGTCGGTGCGCGACCTCGACGCGGCCGTCGACGGCCAGTTGGACGAAGACTGCCAACGCGGCCCGCTCGGCGCCGCCCACCAGCCACGCGACCTCGTACGTTGTCAGTCTCTCCATCTCTTCATGGTGACCACGGAGCAGGTCATGCAGCGATCTGGTTTCATGGCGGTTGTGTTGCGAAGTTGGGGATCCGCTCTGGCCGTGCTCGCTGCTGCTGCCCTGGTCGCGGGGATTTCGTGGTCAGGCGGTGCGACGGCGGGCGCCGTACTGCAGTTCTTGCTCCTTGCCGTGCTGGCACTGCTGATCTCGCCACTGGCGTTCCCGCGGTCGATCAGCGCCGCGGAAGCCGCGGGCGCCGGCAAGCCGATCGTCTACTGGCGGCCCGGGTGTCAGTTCTGTCTGCGGCTGCGCTTCAGCCTGTTCGGCTCCGCCCGCCGGGCATCCTGGGTCAACATCTGGACCGACCCCGAGGCAGCAGCAGCAGTACGAGCAGTCGCGGACGGTAACGAGACCGTGCCGACGGTTGTCGCGGGCGGCGAGACACGGGTGAACCCCAGCCCGCACTGGGTCCGGGAGCACCTGGCCGACCGGCAATGAAGGTGTTGTACCGGCTGGTGGTCGTGGCCCGTTGAGACTCTGGGAGAATGGGGTAGTGAGCAAACCCCGGATTCCCAACGTTCTCGCGGCGCGGTACGCCAGTGTGTCGATGGCCGAGCTGTGGTCGCCGGAGCACAAGATCGTGCTCGAGCGGAAGCTCTGGGTCGCGGTCCTGAAGGCGCAGAGCGCGCTCGGGGTCGCGGTTCCGGACGGTGTCGTCGAGGACTACGAGCGGGTGATCGACCAGGTCGACCTGGCCTCGATCGCGAATCGCGAGCGGGTCACGCGGCACGACGTGAAGGCGCGCATCGAGGAGTTCAGCGCGCTCGCCGGGCACGAGCACATCCACAAGGGGATGACGAGCCGCGACCTCACCGAGAACGTCGAGCAGCTGCAGATCCGCGCCGGCCTGGAGCTGGTGCGCGACCGCGCGGTGGCCACCGCCGTACGGCTCGGCCAGCTGGCTGCTGAGCACGCCACGCTGGTGCTGACCGGCCGTTCGCACAACGTGGCCGCCCAGGCGACCACGCTGGGCAAGCGGTTCGCGTCCGCCGCGGACGAGCTGCTGGTCGCGGTGGCCCGGATCGAGGAGCTGATCGAGCGGTACCCGCTGCGTGGCATCAAGGGCCCGGTGGGGACGTCGCAGGACATGCTCGACCTGTTCGGCGGCGACCCGGCCAAGCTGGAGACGCTGGAGCGGGACATCGCCCAGCATCTCGGGTTCAGCCACACGCTGACCAGCGTCGGCCAGGTGTACCCGCGGTCGCTGGACTACGAGGTCGTGTCCGCCCTGGTGCAGCTGGCCGCCGGGCCGTCGAGCCTGGCGACGACGATCCGGCTGATGGCAGGGAACGAGCTCGTCACCGAGGGTTTCAAGGAGGGCCAGGTCGGGTCGTCGGCGATGCCGCACAAAATGAACACCCGGTCGTGCGAGCGCGTCAACGGGCTCGCGGTCATCCTTCGAGGGTACGCGTCGATGGCCGGCGAGCTCGCGGGCAACCAGTGGAACGAGGGCGATGTCTTCTGCTCGGTCGTACGCCGCGTTGCGCTGCCGGACGCGTTCTTCGCGCTGGACGGGCTGTTCGAGACGTTCTTGACCGTGCTGGACGAGTTCGGGGTCTACCCGGCCGTGGTGTCGCGGGAGCTCGAGCGGTATCTGCCGTTCCTGACCACGACCAAGGTGCTGATGGCCGCGGTGAAGAACGGCGTCGGCCGCGAGGCCGCGCACGAGGTGATCAAGGAGCACGCGGTCGCCACCGCGCTTGACTTGCGCAAGGGTCTGGCCGCGAACGACCTGTTCCACCGCCTCGGCGCCGACGGTCGCCTCGGACTCACCGAGGAGCAGATCGTCGGCATCGTCGGCGAGCCGCTGTCGTTCACCGGTGCGGCCGTGGCCCAGGTCGGTACGGTGGTTGCGAAGATCGACGAGCTTGCCAAGCGGCACCCCGAGGCGGCCGCGTACACGCCGGGTGACATCCTCTAGTCCGTGTTCACGCCACTCACCTGGGTGCTCGTCGCACTGTCGCTGGCCGCGATGGTGTACGCCGTCGTGCTGGCCGCGCGGAACAAGCGGATCGACTGGACGGTGCTCGGAGTACTGGGTGTCATCGAGGTCGGGTTGATCGCGCAGCTGGTCGTCGGCATCGCGCAGTACGCCGGAACCGATCGCGACGTGTCCGGGCCGTTCTTCATCGGGTACTTGATCGGTGCCCTGATCATCCTGCCGGCTGGCGCGTTGTGGGCGCTGGCCGAGAGCAGCCGCTGGGGTGCCGGTGCGCTGGCGATCGCGTGCCTGGTGGTGCCGATCCTTGAGCTCCGGCTGCACGACGTGTGGACCGCGTGAGATGACGGATCCGGCGGCCACCAAGCACGGGCCGGGGCGAATCCTGATCGCCGTGTACGGGGTGTTCGCGCTGGCCGCGACCGCGCGGGCCGGCGTACAGATCGCCACGAAGTTCAGTGAGGCGCCGATCGCGTACCTGTTGTCGGCCGTTGCCGCGATCATCTATTGCGCCGCGACGTTCGCATTGGCCAAGGCGACCACGGTGTCCCGCAAGGTCGCCACGGCGGCGATCGCCATCGAGCTCGTCGGCGTGATCGGCGTCGGCATCTTCAGCTACGCCGCCCCGGACGACTTCCCGGACGCGACCGTCTGGTCCCACTTCGGCCAGGGCTACGGCTTCGTGCCACTGGTGCTGCCGGTGCTCGGCCTGCTCTGGCTACGTCGCACGCGGTAACTCCCAGGGAACTGCCAGCGGCGTGCAGGGGGCGGCACAGGTTGGCCGGACAGCCTGGGTGGCATGCAGATTCCAGGTCAACCTCGGGTCGAGATCGTCGTACCCGTCAAGAACGAGGAGAACGACCTCGGACCGAACATCAGACGGCTGCGGGAGTTTCTCGACACCGCATTCCCGTTTCCGGCCGAGGTCTGCATCGCGGACAACGGAAGTACGGACGCGACCTCTGAGATCGCCACGATCCTTTCCGCCGAGCTGCCCGGGGTCCGGGTGGTACGGCTCGAGCAGCCCGGGCGCGGCCGGGCGCTGAAACAGGTCTGGGCCGGCAGCGGCGCCGAGGTGCTCGCGGACATGGACGTCGACCTGTCGACAAACCTGAATGCCCTGCTCCCGTTGGTTGCACCGCTGCTCGCGGGGCACAGTGATGTTGCCATCGGCACCCGGTTGGCGAAGGGGTCGCGCGTGGTCCGGCGACCGAAGCGGGAGTTCATCTCGCGCTCGTACAACCTGTTGCTGAGGGCAACACTCAGCGCGCACTTCTCGGATGCCCAGTGCGGCTTCAAGGCGATTCGTGCCGACGTGGCGCGTGAGCTGTTGCCGTTGGTGCAGGACACCAGTTGGTTCTTCGACACCGAGATGCTGGTGCTGGCCGAGAAAGCCGGCCTGCGGATCCACGAAGTACCGGTGGACTGGATCGACGACCTGGACTCGCGGGTCGCGATCGCGAAGACGGTCGGCGAGGACCTGCGGGGAATCGCGCGGCTGATGCGCAGTCACGTCGACCTGGAGCCTATCCGACAGCAGTACGGGCGACCGAGGGTCCTCGATCCACGAACCGCCTTTGCGGCGCGGCTCTTGCGGTTCTGTGCGATCGGCGTGTTGAGTACGGCGGCGTACGCGCTGCTGTATCTCGTACTGCGCCAAGGGATGCCCGCCCAGGTGGCGAACCTGCTGGCTCTGCTGATCACCGCGATCGGTAACACCGCGCTGAACCGGCGGATCACCTTCGGTGTGACCGGGGTGCAGGGCCGCTGGCGACATCAGTTGCGCGGCCTGGTCACGTTCGGGATCGGCTGGAGCCTGACCGCCGCGTCGCTCTGGCTGCTGCACACCGCGGTGACCACGCCGCACCAAGCGGTGGAGGTCGCCGTCCTGACCATCGCGAACCTGGCCGCCACGGTCGTCCGGTTCAGCCTCTTTCAAACGTGGGTGTTCGACGACGACGCGCCTACTCTGCCCGCCTTCGAACCTCCAGCGGTTCTCGACCATACCCGGAGCAACTGATGACTACATTGTCCGATCCCGTCGAGGTGGCAAGGCCTCGCGCGGTCACCACGCAGTACACGCTGAGTCGCGACAAGATCCTGTACGGCGGGTTGCTGGTGCTGACCGCGATCGCTTACCTGTGGGGACTTTCCCGGAACGGGTACGCGAACGAGTACTACGCGGCAGCCGTACAGGCCGGGTCGACGAGCTGGAAGGCCTGGTTCTTCGGGTCCTTCGACGCGTCTAGCTTCATCACCGTGGACAAGACCCCAGCATCGTTGTGGGTGATGGGGCTGTCCGGGCGGATCTTCGGGTTCAACAGCTGGAGCATGCTGGTGCCTGAGGCCCTGATGGGCGTCGCGAGTGTGGGCTTCGTGTACGTCTCGGTGCGCCGGTGGTTCTCCGCAAACGCCGGTCTGCTGGCCGGCGCGATCCTTGCACTGACACCGGTTGCCGTACTGATGTTCCGGTTCAACAACCCCGATGCGCTGTTGATCCTGTTGCTCTGCGCTGGTGCGTGGGCGGTGACGCGGGCGATCGATTCGACCAAGTACGCGTCGCGCTGGATGATCCTGGCGGGTGCGCTGGTCGGGTTCGGGTTCCTGACGAAGATGCTGCAGGCGTTCCTGATCCTGCCCGCGTTTGGGATCGCCTACCTGGTGGCCGGGAAGCCCGCGCTCGGGAGGCGGCTGCTGCATCTGGCGCTCGCCACGGTTTCGCTGATCGTGAGCGCAGGTTGGTGGGTCGCGATCGTCGAGCTGGTTCCGGCCTCGGCGCGGCCGTACATCGGTGGCTCGTCGACGAACAGCATTCTCGAGCTGACGCTCGGGTACAACGGTCTCGGCCGGTTGAGCGGAGACGAGACGGGATCGGTCGGGGGTGGGGTCGGGAACCCTGGGTGGGGCGGTTCGACCGGTGTGCAGCGACTGTTCGGCGGTGAGTTCGCGTCGCAGATCGCCTGGTTGTTGCCTGCGGCCCTGATTGCGATCGTCGTATTGGTCGTTGCTGCTGGCAACGCTCCGCGGACCGATCGGAAGCGGGCGTTCGCGTTGCTGTGGGGCGGATGGCTGGTTGTCACCGGGCTGGTGTTCAGCTATATGCAGGGCATTATCCACAGCTACTACATGATCGCGTTGGCGCCGGCGATCGGTGCGGTGATCGGTGCCGCGATGTCGGTGCTCTGGCGACGGCGGGACGAGTGGTTGCCGCGAGCAACATTGGCGGGCGGGATTCTCTTGACCGCGGGGTGGAGCTTTGCGTTGGTGAAGCAGTCGCCGTCGTGGCATCCGTGGCTGCGGTGGGTCGTGCTGTTCACCGGCGTACTCGCGGCTGGTCTGTTGATATTGCTGCCGGAGTTGAAGCTGCACCGTACGGCGGCTCGCCGGGCCGGGCTGTTCGCGGCAGCCGTGATGACGGTGAGCGCGTTGGCTGGACCGACGGCGTACTCGCTCTCGACGATCAGCGTGGCGCACACGGGCGCATTGCCGTCGGCGGGCCCGTCTGGTGTCGGCGGGATGGGTGGTGGCTTTGGTGGGCGCGGGATGCCTGCTCTTGGTGCTGGACGGCAGCCGGGGACCGGTGCTACGACGCAGCAGGGTGGTCCTGGTGGTGGCGGTGGGATGGGCGGGTTCCTTGGCGGCGGCGGGATCAGCGGGGTGTCGGATGAGCTGGTGACGTTGCTGCAGGAGGGCGCGAAGGGGTACACCTGGGCCGCTGCTGCAGTGACCGCCAATGGTGCCGCACCGCTGCAGATCGCTTCGGGCGAGCCGATCATGGCGATCGGCGGCTTCAACGGGACCGACACGGCGCCGACGCTGGCCGAGTTCAAACAGCTGGTTGCCCAGGGCAAGATCCACTACTTCGTCGGGAGCAGTGCGGGTGGGTTCGGCGGCGGTCCAGGTGGTCGCGGTGGCACATCCAATGAGATCTCCACCTGGGTCAGCGAAAACTACACCGCCCAAACCGTCGGCAACACCACCATCTACGACCTCTCGAGCGGAACAGGAGCCTAACGATGAAGCCCTCCCCCCAACCCCCAGCCAACCAGCCGGCCCCCGAACAGCCCACCCCCCCAGGACAGCCGGCCGCCCCCGGACAAGCCGCCCCCGGACAAGCTGTCCCCGGACAAGCTGTCCCCGGACAACCCGCCGCCCCCGGGCAGCCCGCCGCGCCAGGGCAAGCTGCCGCCGGGCAGCCCGCCGCGCGAGGGCAAGCTGCCGCTGGACAGCGCGGCACCGCCGGGTCCGCTGCCGCCGCGCAATCCACCGCACCCGCACAAACCACCGTGCCCGGGCAGGGTGGCCCGCCTGGGCAGGGCGGTCGTGGGCGGTCGGGGACTCTGGTGCTTGCGGGGGCCGGCTCGATTCTCGCGGTGCTGGCGTTCCTCGGCGGGATGGCGGTCGGGCACTCGTGGGACGGATCCAGCAATCAGCAGGGCCAGTTCGGCGGACCCGGCGGCGGCTTCCGCGGCGGAGTCCCAGGCCAAGGTAACGGGACGGGCCAGAACGGGACGGGCCAGAACGGGACGGGGCAGAACGGGTCTGGAATCGGGCAGGGGAGTGGGACTGGGCCGGGGTAGGGGAGTTGGCAGGGGTAGGTCGGGCGGGTTGAATCTCGCCTGAAGTAGTCAGCCCGGCGGGCCTCGAGCGGACACTCGGCCCGCCGGGCGCCGGCTCCAGTCCGCCCAACCCACCAGCTCAGCGGATATCCATCCGTGCTGTGGGTTCTCAGCTCTCGTACCAGCAGAGAACCCACAACACGAGCGGATATCCGGCCCCGACCGCATGCTTCGCGCGTAGGTGGGTTTGGACGAGTGTCAAAGCACTGAGGGGTTCACTGGGCGGGCTTGTGGGGTAAGGATCGGGTCGTGGAATGGTCGAACGTCACCTGGTTCCTGACCGCGCTCGGGGCGGTCGTCGTGCTGATCACGCGTGTGCGGCTCGGCAGTACTGTTGTCGACGGCACCGGTCACGGCGCCGGCCGGCACGGGTATTCCGCGATTTTGCTGCGGTTGCACACGATCGTGGGTGTCACCACGCTGATCGGCTGGGTCGTTGCCTTGGCCACCGGTCATCGGGAGGTCGCGCTGGTGATGCTGGCCGGTTGGTGGTTGCTGACCGTCATCGGACTGTTGCTTCTGGCCCGTTGGCTGCCGAGCGGCGGTAAACACTCTGAGGACAAGCAGAGCGACGCTTGGGGATCCGGCGCCGGCCTGTCGGTGCTCGGCCATGTCGGCATGCTGATCGGCGTCTGCTACTTCACCTTCGTGGCCGTTACCGACCGTCTCTGAGTCCGGTGACGAGGGCTGTTACGGAGCGTCGTACGGCGGACTCGAAGGCCGGTGGTGTGAGCGTTGAGCCGACGCCGGCGACCCGGTCATACAAGAGGCCGTCCAGCATCGCGGCGACCGGCCAGGCCGCGGCCCCCGGATCGGGTACGCCGAGTTCGCCGAGCAACTGCGCGAGCATGGTGCGCAGTTGACGGCCGCCTTCGTCGATCGCGGTCCGGAGTTCGGGTCGGCGGCTCGCCTCCAGTGACAACTCGTACCGAGCGACGAGATCATCCGGCCGGTTCTCGGCGAGCCCGGTCGTCATCGCGACCATCAGTTCGAGCGGATCCGTTCCGG
>DASSDE010000557.1:0-6883 GCA_035697365.1 Kribbella sp.
CCGATCACCGCCTGGCCGAACGGGTTCAACTTCCTCACCCCGGTCACCAACGCGTCGACGCATCGCTGGCCGTACGAGTACCACCGCGCCAACAACGCCGACAACCGTCCGGAACTCCAGGGCCTGACGTTCTCGCATCAGCCGAGCCCGTGGATGGGCGACCGCGACCAGCTCACGATCATGCCGGTCGCCGCCGCCGAACCGCTCGGCGATCCGGCCGAGCGCGCGACCGCCTTCAGCCACGACGACGAGATCGCCCGCCCCGACCTGTACTCGGTCACGCTCGCGAACGGCATCCATGCGGAGCTCACCCCCTCGGATCACGGCGCGATCTTCCGGTTCACCTTCCCGGCCGACGCCGCCGCGCAGCACCTGATCTTCGACACGATCGACGAGAACGGCGGCTTCTCGTACGACGGGACCGCGCTCACCGGCTGGGTCGAGAACGGCTCCCCGCGCTCGGAGTCCGGGGCCACCCGGATGTACTGCTACGGCGTGTTCTCGACCGCCCCGACCGCCTTCGGCGCAGCCTCGGGTGGTCGCGACAACGCCCGCGCGGCGAGCTTCGACGTACTCGAGGTGACGTTGCGGATCGCGACGTCGTTCATCGGGGTCGACCAGGCACGGCACAACCTGGAGCTCGAGCTCGCAGAACAATCGTTTGAGCAGCTGCAGGCCGCCGCGAACGCGATCTGGAACGAGCGGCTGCAGGTCATCCGTCCCGAGGGCGCGACCCCGCCGCAGCTGCGGACCGTGTACGGCAACCTGTACCGGCTCAATCTCTACCCGAACTCGCACTTCGAGAACGTGGGTACGGCGGACGCGCCGGAGTACCGCTATGCGAGCCCGGTGCAGCCTGTGCAAGGTGACGCCAGTGAGCGCGAGACCAACGCGGTCGTGCAGTCCGGGAAGATGTACGTCAACAGTGGGTTCTGGGATACGTACCGGACAGCGTGGCCGGCGTACGCACTGTTCTACCCGGAGTTGTCCGCGGAACTGGTGGACGGGTTCGTGCAGCAGTACCGCGACGGTGGGTGGATCGCGCGCTGGTCCTCGCCCGGGTACGCGGACTGCATGACCGGGACGAGCTCGGACGTGTCGTTCGCCGATGCGTACCTCAAGGGCGTCGCGCTGCCGGATCCGTTGGCGGCGTACGACGCCGGGCTGCGGAACGCGACGGTCGCACCGGAGGCGACCGAGGTCGGGCGCAAGGGTGTGGAGACCGGGTTCTTCGCGGGGTACGTGAGCACCGACACCGAGGAGAGCGTGTCGTGGTCGCTCGAGGCGTACCTGAACGACTTCGGTCTCGCGCAGATGGCGCTGAAGCTGGCGGACGAGTTCCCCGAGCGGCGCGATCAGCTCCTCGAGGAAGCGGAGTACCTGCGCCGCCGGTCCCTCAACTACGTGCTCTTGTTCGACGAAGCCGTGAACTTCTTCCAGGGCCGGCGTCCCGACGGGACGTTCGCGAAGAGCCCGGCCGACTTCGATCCCGAGGAGTGGGGCGGCGACTTCACCGAGACCGACGGGTGGAACTTCGCGTTCCACGTCGCGCACGACCCGCGCGGCCTGGCCAACCTGTACGGCGGTCCGCGCGGCCTGGAGGCGAAGCTCGACGCGTTCTTCACGACACCTGAGCTTGCGGTGAAGAAGGGGACGTACTCGATCGTCATCCACGAGATGCTCGAGGCGCAGGCGGTCCGGATGGGGCAGTTCGGATTCTCGAACCAGCCGGCGCACCACATCGCGTGGATGTACAACTACGCCGGTGTGCCTTCCAAGACGCAGGCGATCGTGCGCGAGGTGCTCGATCGCCTGTACGTCGGTGAGCAGATCGGTCAGGGCTACCCGGGCGACGAGGACAACGGCGAGATGTCCGCGTGGTACCTGTTCGCGGCGCTCGGTCTGTATCCGCTGCGGATGGGCGCACCGGAGTACGCGATCGGGTCGCCGCTGTTCCCGCGCGTGGTCGTCTCACCGCTCGGCGGCCGTCCGCTGAGCATCACTGCCTCGGCCGTCGAAAACCCTTACGTGCAAGAGGTCCAGGTGGACGGCAAGCAGTTGTCAACAGCATCCATCACGCACGCGGACCTGACCGCGGCGACCGAGCTGTCCTTCACTCTCGGCGCGGAACCGTCCGACTGGGGGACCCTGCAACTGCCGCCCGCGCTCACCACCGGCGACGAGGTCGCGGCACCGCTCGTCGATCTGATCCCCGTCGACCCTGACAACCCGCTGTTCGACGACACGTCGGCCACCTCGACCACCGTCGAGCCGACGACCACATGGTCGTTGGCGGCCCCCGCAACCGCGGCGCTCTACACCCTCACGTCGAGCACGGGCCCCGCCCCGACCGCCTGGCGACTCGAGGGATCGACGGACGGCACGACCTGGTCGCTGCTGGACGAGCGGGCCGGTCAGACCTTCAAGTGGAGCCGTCAGACGCGGCCGTACGTCATCTCGGATCAAGGCGAGTACCAGCACTACCGCCTGACTGTTGCCGGCCAGGCCGACCTGAGCCAGGTGGAGCTACTCGGTTCGTGTTGAACGAGATCGTATCGAGTGAATCGGTCGCGGGTACGATGTCGGCATGACCGCCGATCGTCCCCGCAAGGCTGCGGCCGCGCGAGCGACCGACCGTCCCGGGGACGCGTCGCCGTTCGCGCTCGGCCTGCTGCTCCGCCAGGCACACTGGCGGGCCGGCGGGGTGATGACGGACGCGCTCCGGCCACTGGGCATCGAGCTGCGGCACTTCGCCGTACTGATCGTGCTGGTCAACCAGGGGCCGACGATGCAGCGCGATCTGGCCGCGGCGACGGGGTCGGACAAGGCCGGCATCATGCGGATCGTGGATGACCTCGAGCGCAAGGGTCTCGCGGTGCGCAACGCCGTACCGGGAGACCGGCGGGCGCGGTCCGTCGAGATCACGCCGAAGGGGCTCGAGCTCTTCGACCAGGCGCATGTGGCGGCCGAGCCGTTGGCCGAGCGCCTGGTGGCGGGTCTGAAGCCGGCCGAGGCCAAGCAGCTCGCGGTCCTGCTCACCAAGCTCGCGTACGGCGCCGACGAGTAGGGCGCGCGGAGCGGCCGGTGCTCAGGCCGCGACGCGTTCGGCGAGTGCCTTCGCCTTGAGCACCGCTTCGTCGAACGCGCGCTGCCGGGAACGCTCGTAGAGCGGGACCAGATCGGACATCGCCGGCATCCGCGGCGCCATGGTCAGCTCCGGCACGATGAACTCGACGACCAGGCCGAGGCTGCCGCCGAGCACTGCCTGCAGGTAGTTCTGTACGAAGTCGAAGCCCTCGCGCGGCGTGCCCGGCGCGTAGGAACCGCCGCGGCTGGCGACGACGACGGCCGGCGTGCCTTCGGCGGACCGGGTCTCGCCGGAGGTCCGGCCGGGCAGGATCACGCTGTCCAGCCAGGTCTTCAGCGTGGACGGGATCGTGTAGTTGTACATCGGCGCCCCGATCAGCAGGGCGTCGGCCTGTTCGAGCTCCTCGATGAGCTCCAGGCGCGCGGCGAGTTCGGCCGACTGTGCCGGTGTGTGCTGGGACGCCGGGATCAGCCCGGCGGTGTAGGCCGCCGCCGTGATGTGCGGGATCGGGTCGGCCGCCAGGTCGCGGTAGCGCACCTCGCCCTGCCAGGTCTTCCGGAAGGCGTCGGCAACCGCGCGGGACGCCGACCGTTCGGCCGGGAAGACGGACGAGTCCAGGTGGAGCAGCGTGGGCATGATTCTTCTCTCTCCGAGGTTGTGACGATCAAAACAGTATCACTTGATACTATTTCAAGTGAAATTACATCGGTGAGAGACAGGTGTCATGGACGTACACGAGGCGGTGATGAGCCGGCGGGCGGTCCGCAGGTTCACCGGTGAACCGGTCCCGCGGGAGGTGCTCGAACGCGTGCTGTCCGCCGCGGCCTGGGCGCCGTCCGGGTCGAACCTGCAGCCCTGGCATCCGTATGTCGTGACCGGCGACCCGTTGGCGAAGCTGAAGCAACGGGCCGTCGAGCGGATCACCGCCGGCGATCCCTGGGATCCCGCGGAGTACGTGCAGTACCCGGACCCACTGGGTGCGCCGTACCGCGAGCGCCGCTCCGCATTCGGCGCCCAGCGATACGGCGATCTTGGTATCGCCCGCGACGACCAGGAGGCGCGCTACCGCGCCGCGATCGGCAATTGGGACTGCTTCGGTGCCCCCGTCGCACTGTTCTGCTACATCGACCGCACGATGGGTCCGGCGCAGTGGTCGGACGTGGGCATGTACCTGCAGACCGTCATGCTGCTGCTCCGCGGCGAAGGTCTGCACAGTTGCCCGCAGATGGCCTGGGCGAAGGTCCGCGAGACCGTCGCCGAGGTCGTCTCGCCGCCCGAGGAACTGATGCTCTTCTGCGGGATGTCCATCGGCTACGAGGACCCCGCCGAGCCTTCCTCCCGGACCGCGCGCGCCGCCCTCGACGAGACGGTCAGCTTCGTCGGCTTCGAGTAGCGCCGGCGCGTCACCTCGGTGGGTAGACGTTCACGGCGCGGATTCGGGTGATCTTCTCAGGTGTGTCGTCGGCCACCGGGCGGGTGACGACGAGACGAAGGTAGCGGGCCGTGAAGGGGTGGAGGATGCGGTGTGTTGTGGTGGCTGTGTTGTCCTGCACGGTGTCGCGAGTCGTCCATTGTTTGTTGTTGTCGCTGGACTGGAGTTGGAAGTCGCGGGTGTTCAGCGCCGGGTCGCCGGCGTGCGTGACGGCGTACCGGCCGATGGTCCGGTCGGCGCCGAGGTCGATGGACAGCCAGGCGTGCTCCGAGTTGTCGACCCAGAGGTCTGTCGTGGGATCGGTCACGTAGTGGGCCGTGGCGTTCGCCGCGTTCGCGACGACGGGGCAGTAGCGGGCGAGGTCCGGTGCGCCGGACGTGTCGGCCGCCGCTGCGAATTCGAGAACGCGGACGGTCGTGTCGTCGGACTGCGTCGGCCGCTGCACGATCAGCCGGAGGTAGCGCGCCGCTACCGGGTGCGCGAAGCGCCGGTCCGTCAGGTTCTGGATGTTGCCAGTGACCACATCCACCGCCCGCCACGGCCCGCTCCCTCGCTCGGCCGCCTCGACGGTGAAGTCCCTGGTGTTGAAGGCAGTCTGTCCGCTCTCGTACCCGGCGTGCGTGATGCGGTACCCCGAGATCGTCCGAAGCGCGCCGAGATCGAGGATCGAGTTGCCGTGAGCAACATCGACGGTGGCTTGCGGTGCGGCCGGCTCGTCGGTCCACCGGTGCAGGTCCAGCCAGACGAAGCGCGGACGGTAGATTTCGGTCGTCAGCGGATCGGCGCCGAGCCGGTTGACGTTGTAGCTGATCAGCAGCCGGCCGTCGGACGACAGGCTCGGGTGCGCCTTCGCGTTGTAGCAGTACGTGCCGCCCTCGGTCTGCGACTCGTACACGTACGGCTCGGGGCAGTTGTAGAACCGCACCCCGTCCGAGAACGGTCCGACCGGCGACGACCCGACCGCGTACTCGAGCCCGGTCGAGTTCACGTTGCGCAGGTAGACCAGCAGGTACTTGCCGGCGTACCGCCCGGTCGGGATGGGCGTAACGCTCAGCTCGGTCGACACGTCGGGATGCAGTACGGCGGCATCCTGCACGCTGACCGTGACATCCGGGCTCCACGACGTACCGCTCCAGAACCGCCAGGCCGAGACGTCAGCGAACGATTCCCGCCGGACCCGGGCCGCGACCAGGTCCTTCTGCCCGTTCGACAACCTGTTCCGATACCCGTAGACGTACACATAACCGTCCGCGGCCGGCGTGATGCCGACGCCGAACATCACGATGAACGTGTCGTCCCGGACGAGCAGACCGACGTCTTCGGTCCGGCGTACGGCGGTGTAGTCGGGCACGCCAGCGACCAGCGGGACCGCAATCAGGTCGACCCGCGCCGCGTTCCAGTTGGAGTCCGGTGCGAACCCGGTCGCGTACAGCGTGTCGCCGATCGCGATTCCGTCGTTCATCCAGAATCCGTTGCCGAACGCGCCGCCGTCCGGGATCACGAACGTCGCGTGTGCCGGGTCGGGGCGGTTGCCGACGAGCACCGCCGACGAGTTGTTGATGAATCCGGTCTGGTCGTACGTGAGTGTCTGCGGGTCGACGGTGCCGATCCGGGTGTCGCTGAAGATGAACGCGGTCCGGGAGCCGGGCGTCGCCGCGGCGAGCCCGTCGCGGCCGTCGAGCGGGACGGAGTAGATCCCGTCGGCGCCGATCCAGCCGGAGCGACGGTCGAACAGCTGGGTCCAGTCGTCCGCGCGGGTCGCGCGCAACGGCGGGCCGACGGAAGCGGAGGTAGGCGAGGAGGGGGAGGAGGTGGAGGACCAGGACTGCGCCGGCAGCGCGGCGGAGACGCCCAGGCCGGTGGCCAGAGCGGCGTTGGTGCGCAGGAAAGTACGGCGGGAAATGGTGGTCACGGCAGGCACCTTAGGAAGAAATGTCAACGTTGACAAGGCTATGTCAACGTTGACATCATCAAATCGCTTCGCACCTTGTTGCTGTCACTCAGTGAGGGAGTACCAACCGTGCGTCAACCCCGAACCCCCCTCTTCGCGGCGGCCGTGCTCGCCGCCACCGCCCTCTGCGTCCCGGCCGCGGCCGCTCAACCGCACCCCAACGAGCACTCCGGGAAAGCCTCGAACCTGGTGGTCGAGAGCACGACCGAGCTCGGCCCGATCACCCAGAACCCGCACAACGCCGCCCGCGACAACGGCCAGAGCGTCCGGTACGGCAACCAGTCGGTCTGGTTCTTCGACGACACGATCCTGAAGGACCCGGACGGGTTCCTGACCAGTACCGCCGCGACCACGAGCGACCTGGACGCGAGCGACAACATCACGATGACCGCGGCGAACCCGTTCGACGAGC
>DASSDE010000558.1:0-3365 GCA_035697365.1 Kribbella sp.
CGCCGGTCTGCCGGTTCGTGACCGCGAGTCGCGGAGTCGAGTCAGGTACGCCGGCGCGACGGTTCATCGTCGATCCGTCGAGGTGCATCCAGTCCGTCGTACCGTCGGCCGTCAGGTTCATAGAGACCGGCGCGGCGGTCGCGGAGAAGCTCGAGTCGGCCCCGGTCGTCGAGAGTGCGGCTGCCATCAACGACAGGTTACCGGCCGCTTGGAGCTTGCTCGCGAACCGTCCCGTGACGACAACGCCCTCCCCCGGCCGGATGGTTACGGTGTAGCGCTTCACGGCCGCCGTACCGCTGGCATTGATCTGTGTCGTGTAGCCGGCGCTCCCGTCGCTCCCACTGACGGTCACCGCGCCGGTCGCCTGCCAGATCCCACCCACGAACACCAGGCGTCGTGGCGAGTCCGCAGAGGGCACCGTGATCCGGTACCCGGCGTCGTGCGCGGTCGTGTCCCCTACGGTCGTGGTGTCGTAGTTGTAGACACCTCCTGTGGTCACACCGCTCGTTCCGCCCTCCCACGAGAACGCAACAGGGCTGTCGTCCAGCGTCGTACGTCCACCGTCAGGATTCAGGTCGTCGACGGCCAGCGCTTGCGGTACGCCGGGCTTCCGGTCGATCCCCGAGCCGGTCAGGTGCACCCAATCCAGGTCGCCGTACGACGAGAGGTCCATGGCGCCGGCTGCTCCCCGGCCACTCGGGAGGCTCTCGACGTTGACCACGAACGGGTCGGCCGGCGGGGCGGCGGCCGGCGCTGCTGCGGTGGAGATCACTGCGGTCACCACGAGAGCTCCGGCGGCGACCGCCGCGAGCAATCCGGTTCCGTGCCTCATCTTGTGTCCCTTCGGCCTGGAAGGCTGGAGTCGCGGACGATCAGTTCTGGTTCGAGCAGTACGTGCTGCGGGTTGCGGGGATCGCCGGCCATCAGGTTGTCGACGGCCGCGATCAGTTGCCGTCCGACCTCGTCGATCGGCTGCCGCAAGGTGGTCAGTCCCGGACTCACCAGTGCGGCCGTCGGCGAGTCGTCGTACCCCGTGATCGCGACGTCGGCACCCGGACGCATCCCGCGCTCGTGCAGCGCGCGCATGACGCCGAGGGCGAGCGTGTCGGACGTACAGACGAGAGCGGTCGCGGGGCGTGGCGCGTCGAGCATGCGGTGTGCGGCTTGACGACCGTTCTCGAGTGAGTCGGCGACGGCGGCCTCGAGGTCCGTGTCGAGACCACGTTCGCGGCAGGCGTCGAGCCAGCCCTCGCGGCGGTCCTGGCCGAGCTCGGAGTCCTTGGGCCAGCCGATGTGGCCGATCCGGGTGTGTCCTTGGGCCGCGACGTGCGCAGTTGCGGCCCGCAGACCGGCTCGCCCGTCGACGTCGACCCACGCCACGTCAGCGTCCTCGTCCCACGACCGCCCGAACGACGCGAACGGCACGCCCCACGAGCGCAGCGCCGCGACCCGATCGTCGTTGCGGTGCGTCTCGGCGAGCACGAACGCGTCGATGGACGTCTTCTTGAGCAGGTCCCGGTACGCCTTGATCTCGCCGGCCGGGCCGTCCTCCGCGTGACAAAGGATCAGGTGGTAGCCGGCCTCCACCGCGGACGCGTTCAGTACGTAGAGGAAGTCGTCCATCAACATGGATGCCTTGTCCGGCCGGGCGGGCCGCATCTTGAACGCGATCAGCGACGAGCTGCGATTCCGGAGGGCCCGCGCGGAGAGGTTCGGCTCGTACCCGAGTTCCTCGACGGCCGCCAGGATCCGCTTCCGGGTCTCCACGGCGAGCCGGTCAGGGTTGTTCAGAGCATTCGACACCGACTGCGCCGACACCCCTGCCCGCCGCGCGACCTGAGCCAACGTGACATGCCCGTGCGGCACCGGACCACGCCCGACCGCCTGCGACTCACGCTCCACAACTCAACCCTTCTCGGCAGCAGATATTAACGTTAAAAGCCGTGTGAGCAAGCTACTGAGCCGCAATCCACAAGTCAAGACGTCATCGACCTTCGAGACTTTTAACGCTAATCATCGCCCTGGTCGAGTTATCCACAGAGCGAAAGTTGGCCCGTCTGCCGGGGCCTGATCGCCGTACGTTCTTGGGCAAGGAGGTGCTCGATGACAACCACCCACGGCCGACCCGGCCGACATCCCGCAGACCAGGACGGCCGACTGCACCCCGTCCTCACACCACTGACGTTCGGGCAAGTGGCCCGATTGGTGCGCCTGGCCGAGGCTGCTGCGACAAAGCGCGGCTTCACGTTTCGGTACGACGGCGCCGGCGCCCTCATACCGATCGACGACCAACCCGACCAGCCCACCGCCGGTCTGGGGAACCTCGCGCTCAAAGTCGCAGGCTTGCCACGGCAACAGTGGAGAGCAGCCGTCAACGACCATTTCGACCAGATGCCCATGCTCAGCGAACTCCTGACCCCGCCGGAGGACCTGGAGAACAAGCTCTACCTCAGGCTCGTCTGCGCAGCTGCCCAAGATCCCGCCACGGTCCGGGACGCACCCGAATTCCTGCCCGGCCTCGTGACAGCACCCGCCCTCTACGCGGGTCGCGCCGTAGCCATGTACTTCGACGTCAACCAACTCGGCATCACGCTGGAGGAAGCCACCAGGATCGGCCTCGCCAACCTGCGCCGTCTCGACGACGAGGTCGAGACCATGCGGCTGTTCGGCGTCGACCTGAGCGTCCTGACCGGAGGCATGTTCACAGCATCCCGAGCCCTCGTCTTCGACACCGTCCTCCGCGAGTCCCTCCACGTCGAGGACCCGACGTTCGGCTGCCTCGTCGCCATGCCATCACGCGACAAGCTCTTCGTCCACGTACTCCAAGACGAAACCGCACCCGACGCCCTCAACCTACTGGCCACCTGTGCCGCCGAACTCTTCAACACCAGCCCCGGCGCCGTCAGCCCCCACGTCTACCACGTCCTCAACAACACCTGGCGCCAGGTCACCCCCGAATACCCCGCGTACATCCCGACCCCTCGCCCACCGATCCGATCAACCCCCTAGCCAACTCCCCCGCTACCATCCCGCGAACGAGGTCGCTCGCGAACCATGTCTTGCAAAACGTCCTGCCTCCCGGTCGTACTGCGTCGGGGCACCCGCGGCCACCAAGGCCTGCCTGCGTCGAGCAGGTACCGTGCGCCGAGCAGACCGCCCGCGATCGCAGCACCCCAAGCCAGCCAAACCCCGACGATCATGACAGTCCACGACGCTGCCTGATCAGCCTGTGCCGTCGCCGGAACGACCGCCCCGCCGGACCGCAGGAAGACGACCTCCATGTAGTCGCCTTCCAACGGATAAGGAGGCCGCAGGTGCTGCGTACCGCGAACCTTCACCTCGGCGCCGCTTGGTCCCATCACCAA
>DASSDE010000559.1:0-4381 GCA_035697365.1 Kribbella sp.
CGGCGCGCGGCGATCGCCGCGCACGCTCCTGAACTGGAGCCGATCGACCCGGACCTGTTGTGCCTGCTGGACCTTCCGGACGATCTGCCCGAGCAGCTCACCATCGCCGAGGCGGCCGAGCTCACCGGTCTGACCGCCCACACCCTGCGGTACTACGAACGGATCGGTCTGCTCGCCGTCCGCCGGGACGCGGCCGGCTACCGCAGCTACGACGGCCGCGCGATGACCCGGATCGTGTTCATCAGCCGCTTGCGGGTGTCCGGTATGCCGATCGGCACCATCAAGCACTACCTCGACCTGGTTCTCGAGGGCGACGGCACCGCTCCGCAGCGGCTCGCGCTGATGCAGGAGCACCGGGCGAGGATCCATCAGCAGCTGCGTGAACTGCAGCTCGCGCTCGCGGTGACCGACTACAAGATCGCCGCGTACGGCGGCACCGCGGAACCGTAACCGATCACGCACCCAGCCGGCGGAGGCAGCTCGACCGTCGGTGGGCGCAGCCATGCCAACTTCTGGAGACTGCAATGAAACTGGGTAATCAAGGCGCCGAGGTCAGCCGGCTCGGACTCGGCTGCATGGGGATGAGCGCCGCGTACGGCACCCGCGACGACACCGAGTCGATCGCCACGCTGCACCGCGCGCTCGACCTCGGCATCACCTTCCTCGACACCGCCGACATGTACGGCTCGGGGGTCAACGAGACGCTGGTCGGCTCGGCGATCGCCGAGCGCCGCGACGAGGTGTTCCTGGCCACGAAGTTCGGGATCGTCGGCGATCCGGCCAATGCGCAGTCCGGCGGCGTGCGGTCGCGCGGCGTGGACGGCTCACCGGAGTACGTCCGCTCGTCGATCGACGGTTCGCTGCAGCGACTCGGCGTCGACCACGTCGACCTGTACTACCAGCACCGGATGGACCCCACCGTTCCCATCGAGGAGACGGTCGGCGCGATGGCGGAGCTGGTCACGGCCGGCAAGGTCCGGTACCTCGGGCTGTCCGAGGCGTCCGCGGAGACGATCCGGCGGGCGCACGCCGTGCACCCGATCACCGCGGTGCAGAGCGAATGGTCGCTGTTCAGCCGGGACATCGAGGCGTCGGTGCTGCCGGCCTGCCGCGAGCTCGGCATCGGGATCGTGCCGTACTCCCCGCTCGGGCGTGGCATGCTCACCGGCGCCATGCCCACGGAGCTCGCCGCGGACGACTTCCGCCGTACCCTCCCGCGTTTCTCCGCCGACAACCTGGACGCGAACCTCGCGCTGGTCGAGGAGATCCGCGCGGTCGCGACCCGGTACGACGCGACGCCCGGCCAGGTCGCGCTCGCCTGGGTACTTGCGCAGGGCAACGACGTGGCGCCGATCCCCGGGACCAAGCGGCGCAGGTACCTGGAGGAGAACTGGGCCGCGCTCAGCCTCGAGCTGTCCGCGACGGATGTCGAGGCGCTGTCGAAGCTGACACCGGTCGGCACCCGCTACCCGGACATGGCCTGGGTCGCCGGGCAGTCCGCGCCGCGAGGCTGATAAACTGATCGCAGTAGGCCTTCCGTACCGGACACTTCCGGCGGGAGGCTTTTCTGCGTTCTGATCCCGTTGTGAGGAGACCGATGTCTGATCTGGTGGTACGCCGTGTCGAGGCGTCCGACCGGCCCGTGATGGAGCGGCTGTGGGTGATGTTCCGCCACGACCTGTCCGAGTTCCAGGGCCAGCTCCCGCGTCCGGACGGCACCTACCGCAGCGAATGGCTGGAGCACGTCCTTACCGGCCATCCCGAGTGGGCCGGGTACCTGATCCTGCTGGGCGATTCGCCGATCGGCTTCTGCTTCATGCGCGCGCTGCAGCAGCCGGTGCACGTACTGAACGCGTTCTTCATGGTGCGTCCGGCCCGCCGGCACGGGTACGGCCTGCAGGCGGTGCAGGAGGTACTGGCCCACCACCCCGGCCCGTGTGATGTCGCGTTCCAGGGCAACAACGAGAAGGCGGTCCGGTTCTGGCAGCGGGTCGCGACCGCGGTCTCCGGGGACGCGTGGACCCAGGAGGCGCGCCCGATCGCGGGCAAGCCGGACGCGACCCCGGACCTGTGGATCTCATTCAAGGTCTAGCGGCAGCCCGAAGTACGCGAAGAGTCCTTGGTCGAAGAACGTCACGTTGTGGGTGATCCCGGCCTGGCCGACCGCGAACACCTGCAGGCTGTGGGCGCGGAACCGGCCGTCGTCGGCGAGTGCGTACGCGCCGACGGCGGGCTGGTCGTTCGCCCGGGTGACGACCATCCGCCAGGACGGGCCGCGCATCGAGTACACCCGCGCCATGAACTCCGCGTACGCCTCCCGGCCGACGAACCACAGCGGCGCGGGCGGCATCTCGAGGACGACCCGCTCGGCGAGCAACCGGGACAGCGCCTCGATGTCCGCGGCCTCGAACGCGCGGACGTAGTCCTCGACGACCGTACGGATCTCGGCGTCGGTCGGCTCGTTGACGTCCTCCTCCTCGAGGTCGACCTCGGCGAGCCGGGCGCGCGCCCGCTGCAGTGCGCTGTTCACCGAGGCGGGCGTCGTGTCCAGCGCCGCGGCGACGTCGGCGGCGGGCCAGTCCAGCACGTCCCGCAGGACGAGCACCGCGCGCTGCCTGGCCGGTAGGTACTGCATCGCGGCGACCAGTGCGAGCCGCAGACTCCCCTTCGCCGCGGACGCCGCGGCAGGATCGGTCGGGAACGGCTGCAACCAAGGCACATCGCCGGTCGGCTCGATCGCTGCCTGCGCATCATCAGCCGCTGCGACGAGTCCAGACGGCAGTGCGCGCCGGGAGCGGCCCTTCAACGCGGTCAGGCAGGCGTTCGTGGCGATCCGGTAGAGCCACGTGCGCATCGACGCGCGCTGCTCGTCGTACGTGTCGGCCGCTCGCCACGCGCGCAGCAGTGTCTCCTGCACCAGGTCCTCGGCGTCGTGGATCGATCCGAGCATCCGGTAGCAGTGCACCAGCAGCTCGTGCCGGTGCGGTGCGGTCCTGCGGTCGAAGTCGTCGCGATCCATCGGGCGTCAGCCTCCCACGGCTCGAATCGGTGCCAGCAGGAGTATGTACCGCGAACCGGTCCGGAACTCATCGCCGCGACACCGATGAATCCACCGGATCCGCCCGGTACATACCCCCGTCCGCACCTGACGAGGGAGAACCCTGATGGCCACTGTCCAGATCGACCGCCCGGCGCCCGTCGAGACCCGCCGCGGGCCGATGCTCGCCGTCCTGCTGCTCGGCCAGTTCATGGCCTTGCTCGACACCTCCATCGTGAACGTCGCGATACCGACGATCGGGGCGGACCTGCACGCGTCCGGCGCTTGGCTGCAACTGGTGGTCGGCGGTTACCTGGTGACGTACGCGACGACGCTGATCACCGGCGCTCGGCTCGGCGATCTGTACGGCCGCCGCCGGATGTACCTGATCGGCGTGGTGCTGTTCACGCTGGCCTCTCTCGCGTGCGGCCTCGCCCCGGCGGCCTTGCCGCTCGTACTGTTCCGCTTCGTCCAAGGCATCGCGGCAGCGGTGATGGTGCCGCAGATCATGAGCGTGATCCAGACCCAGTTCACCGGTCCGTCGAGGGCGAAGGCGTTGTCGGCGTACGGCGTGACGCTGTCGGCCGGTCAGGTCGTGGGGCTGATCGCGGGCGGGCTGCTCGTCGGCGCGAACCTCTTCGGCACCCAGTGGCGTCCGGTGTTCCTCATCAACGTGCCTGTCGGCGTCTGCCTCGCGATCCTTGTCCCTCGCCTGTTGCCGGCGGACCGGCCGACGGCCGCGCGACGTCTCGACCTCGCCGGGCTGGTGACGCTGACCAGTGCCGTCCTGCTTCTCGTACTGCCGATGGTGGTCGGGCACGAACTCGGCTGGCCGGTATGGACGTTCGCCTGCTTCGCGGCCGGGCTCGTCCTGGCGGTGCTCTTCTTCCGGATCGAGCGGCGCGTCGCCGACCCGTTGGTGAACCTCGACGTACTGCGCTCCCGCGGCCTGGCGGCCGGCCTCACCACACTGACCTGCACGCTGGTCGCGCTGGGCGGGTTCATGTTCAGCGTCACGCTGCACCTGCAGAACGGGCTCGGCGAGTCGGCGCTGCGCTCGGGCGTCACCTGGTTGCCGTTCGCCACGATGTTCGGGCTGGTCGGGTACTTCTGGCGCTCGCTCCCGCAGCGGCTGCACCATCTGGTCGTTCCCGCCGGTCTTGTGCTGTGCGCCCTCGGCTACGCGGGCATCGGCCTCTCGGACATGCTGACCTGGCCCGCACTCGTGCTGAGCGGCACCGGCATGGGACTCGCCGCGAGCCCGCTCGTCACCCAGACGCTGATTCACGTTCCGCTGGCTCGGGCAGCCGACGCGAGCGGCATTGTCACCACGACGATGCAGCT